>NZ_DALYOQ010000040.1:13246-26113 GCF_031974595.1 Pantoea sp. CTOTU46764
GCGATACATACCGAAAATCCGCCAAACGGCGACAGTACTAAGGCGATAAATCCGGTCCAGCCGGTCAGCGCCGAAACCGGCGGCTGGTAACCGTGCGCCTGCAAGGTGGCGATGCCCGGCGCGTTTTGCGACGCCATGGTGACGAGGAAATAGGGCAAACCCACGCCAATCAGCGCTGCCAGATTAAACTGCGGCATGATGAATTCGGGTCGACTGATCGCCAGCGCATGCGGCGGAAAGTGGATCGATTGCTGGCCCAGCGCCACCAGCACGCCGGCGATCAACGCCAGAATAATGGCGTAGCGCGGCAGCCAGCGACGGCTCAACAACCACACCAGACACATGCTGCCGCACAGCGCGAAATTGCTCTGCAAACCGCTAAAGGTGCCGATGCCAAACTTCAGCAGAATCCCGGCCAACATCGCCGCCGCCAGCGACTGCGGAATGTGATTCATCAGACGAGCAAACAGGCCGGTGACGCCGCACAATACAATCAGCAGGTTAGTCGCGACAAATACGCCAATCACTTCATTCAGCGTCAAACCCTGCACGCTGGTGGCGAGCAGGGCCGCGCCAGGCGTTGACCAGGCGGCGAGGATTGGCATGCGCGTCCACAGTGATAAGCCGAACGAGGCCAATCCCATACCGACGCCGAGCATCGACAGCCAGCCGCCAATCTGCTCCGGCGAAGCGCCCGCCGCCTGCGCCGCCTGAAAGATCAGCGCCGCCGTGCTGCTGTAGCCAACCAGCACGGCTATAAAACCAGAAATCAGCATCGGGAAAGAGAAAGCACTGCGTGTGGTGGCGGTCGTCATCAGATCACATCCGGTTGTGCGTTATAGCGCACATAGTGGCATGGAGCGTTATAGCGCACAAGTGTTACACTGCGCGCGAGCTTTTCGGGAGAACACATGGAAAATTTGCATCAACATTTGAGTCTGGCGCTGAAACAGCTGCGTCAGGCCAACGGCTGGAGCCTGACGCTGGCAGCGGATCGCACCGGCGTGAGCAAAGCGATGCTCGGCCAGATCGAGCGCGGCGAATCGAGCCCCACGGTGGCGACGCTGTGGAAAATCGCCACCGGCTTTAACGTGCCGTTTTCCTTCTTTGTGCAGGGCAGTGATCAACCGCCGGGCAGCGTGGCGACCTTCAGCCAGCCCAACTCACAGATGCAGGTTAAGCCGCTGCTACCGTACGATGCCAAACTGCGTTTTGATCTGCTGGAAGTGACGCTGGCGGGTGGCGCGCAGAGCGATTCATCGGCGCATGAAAGTGGAGTGATTGAGCAAGTGGTGGTGCTGGACGGCGAACTGCTGTTGGGTGTGGAAGGCACATGGCGGCGCTTGCTTGCGGGCGAAGCCAGTCAGTTTGCTGCCGATACGCCACACAGCTACCGCAATCCTCTCAGCACGCCGTTACGTTTCCACAGCTTGATCCATTATCTGCAGCGCCCCTAGGGTCGCTATTCATGGCGACCCCCTCATAACCCGGCACAATTACAAATTGATACGAAGGTAAACTACCCAGTTTGCCTTCGTATTTATATACTCGCGGCTCATCAGTAAGGAGAAGGTGCCATGAGCGACCTCAACAGCGCGGCGGCGTTACTGCGCAGCATTAATGGCAAACTGGCGCGTCGCCTACGTGAATCGGCGCCGCCCGGCGATCTCACCTGGCCGCAGGTATCGGTACTCGGCTATCTGGTGCGGGATGGTGCCATGACGGTGACGGAATTGGCTACGCTGGAAGGTGTGCGCACGCAGTCAATGGGCGCTACCGTGGCCAGCTTGCAGACGCTGGGCATGGTGCAGGGCACCGCCGATCCGCAGGATGGCCGCAAAACCCGTTATCAACCCACCGATGCCTGCCTGAAACTGATCGCCGCCAACCGCGCACAACGTGATGACTGGCTGCTGAACAGCATCGCGACGCAGTTGAACGCGCACGAACAACAAACGCTGCTGGCCGCTATTCCCCTACTGCAACGACTTGCCGACCAATAATCCTGAGAGGACTCAACATGGCTTTAACTACCCTTGACGACAACACCGCGCTGATTGTAATTGACCTGCAGAACGGCATCGTTGCGCTGCCGGTCGCTCCGTTAGAGGCGCATGAAGTGATTGAGCGCTCAGCGCGTCTGGCTGATGCTTTCCGTGGGCAAAAGCGCCCGGTGGTGCTGGTCAACGTTGCGGGCGGCGCACCTGGCCGTAATGAGCAGCCGAAACACGGTGGCGATCTGCCTGCCGATTGGGCCACGTTGGTGCCGGACCTGGCGCAGCAGCGCGGTGATATCGCCATCACCAAAAAAACCTGGGGCGCATTCCACAACACCGATCTGCATGAGCAGCTGCAGCAGCGCGGCATCACGCAAGTGGTTATTTGCGGTATCGCCACCAGCATCGGTGTGGAATCCACGGCGCGCCAGGCGTATGAGTTGGGTTACAACGTCACGTTGGCAACCGATGCTATGACCTGCCTGAATGCCGAAACGCACCAAAACAGCGTCGAGCGCATCTTCCCGCGCCTGGGTGAGACCGGCACAACCGATGATGTGCTGGCGTTGTTGAAGTAATTTTTCGTAGGGTCGCCATTTATGGTGACCGATATATAAAAAAGCCCCGCAATTTCTAGCAGGGCTTTTTTATTTCATATGATAACCGGGTTATTTACTGAAACGCGTAACTCACCGTCAGGCCCACGCTGTAATTGCGGCCCGGTGCCGGTTCGTAATAACGGCCGTTGCTTTCATTGACGATCACCGAACCGATGTAGTTGCGGTCGAACAGGTTATCGACGCGGCCAAACAGATCCAGCGTCCAATTCTGGACCAGCCACTTATAACCGCTGTTTACGCCGACCACGGTGTAAGACGGCGCTTTCACATCGTTCTCATCATCCGCCGCGATATCGCTCAGGTAGCGCACATCGGTTCCGGCATACCAGCCTTGATCGGGCGCGTAAGCCAGTCCGGCGTAAGCCATATTGCGCGCAATGCCGGGAATACGGTTGCCATCGCAGCTTTCGGTGCCGCAGGCGTTAGAGCGATAACGGGCATCCAGCAAGGTCCATGCGGCTTTGAAGCGCCAGCTTTCACCAAACTGCTGGTCGAGGCCGAGCTCCAATCCACGACGGCGGGTTTCACCGGCGTTTTTGTAACTGGTGCGGCCTTCAAAGCTGCTGTCGGAAACGATCTCGTTTTTGGTGTCGGTCTGGAAAATCGCCGCAGTTAACAGGCCATTGCCAATGCGTTTTTTATTGCCCAGTTCAACCGTTTCGCTGGTGGCGGGTTGCAGGTTGAGATTCAGTCCGGCTTGATCGGCGGCGCGATAGGACAACTCATTCAGCGTCGGCGTTTCGAAGCCGCGACCAGCAGAAACATAGGCATTCCAGCTGTTATCAATCGCGTAGTTCAGCGCAGCGGCAGGCAACCAGCGATGGTAGCGACGATTGCCGCTGTCATCCGGATCGGTTGAGGTGACGTAATAGTCATTCGAGTCGAAATTCACCGTACTGAAGCGCACGCCAGCATCCAGGGACAATTTATCGGTCAAATGCCATGCGGTTTGCAGATAAGGATCGAGGTTCCACATCAGGTTGCGTTCGTTACGACGCATCTCGCCCTGCACGCCCAGTTCGTCGCCGCTAAAGTTTTGATAACCTTTGCGCTTCTCGGTCATGGTTTCATAGTCGAGGCCGCCAGTGAAAGTCACCGGAATGGTGAACAGCGCGTCGCGATGCGTCCAGCGGGTATCGATGCCCTGATAATGACGAGACAAAGAGATCACGCCGCCGGGATAACCTGGGCGCAGCTGCGTAGCTTTGGGAATCGATTGATACTGCGTGGTTTCACGTTCACCGGCGTACATCATCACGCTCAGGTCGTCGTTTTCACTCATCTGGCGCTGATAATGCAGGCCCGCCTGGGTTTGATCGACGGTTTTACGCGCGTCGTACAAGGTCACATTGCTGGCGACCTGGCGCGGATTGTCTTTCCACTGTTCGGCGGTTAAACCGCCCGGATCCTGCGCATCAACGTGAACGCTGTTGAAAAGTAGCGTCAGGGTGCTGACATCATCAATGCGCACGCCGAGTTTGGCGTTGCCGAGATTCTTCTGCGCCGAGCTGTGATCGCGGAAGCCGTGCGTGGTAAAGCGTGAGGCGGAAACCGTGTAATTAACGTCGCCGGCTTGCGTACCGTCACCGGTCGCGCCGCTGGCTTTAACGCTGTTGCGCCAGCTACCGTAACTGCCGTACCAGCTGCTGGCTTCCAGCGTGGTCGGTTGCTGCCCGGTTTCGGTTTCAACGTTAATCACGCCGCCCGACGAGTTGCCATACAGCGCCGAGAACGGGCCGCGCAGCACGTCGATGTGATCGATTGATCCGATATCGATGTTAGAGGTTTGTCCCTGGCCGTCGGGCATGGTGGCTGGAATGCCGTCGACATACATGCGAATACCGCGCAGGCCGAAGGTGGAACGCGAACCAAAACCGCGCACCGAAATCTGCAGGTCCTGGGCATAATTTTGGCGATTTTGTATCTGCAAACCCGGCACGCTGCTGAGGTTTTCTGACAAATTGACGCGCGGTGCCGCATGGCGCATATCGTCGCCAGAAACCACGCTAACGGCGGCTGGTGTATCAAGTTCAGAAAGTCCGGATGCGGACGGCGCCGCGCTCACCACCATGGTGTTATTGGCCGCGTTCGCCGCCAGCGCTGAGACCGGCAACATCGCAGGCAGCATCAGCAACGAAGCCTGTCGCAGTAAAGCTATTTTCATTATGAAAGACCGTAAAAAGGGCGTGGAATGTACCGAATGGAACATTAATGGCGCGTATGTTAATCGTTTTATCATTTGTTTGAAAAGCGTTAATAGTATGACGGATTATTAATAATTGCGGTGTTGAAAATGTTTTTTCATCGCATCTCTGGCCTGGCTGCGTCAGGGAAATTCTGTCAGTCTGGCGGTTTTGTCTGAAAGCACAAAAGAGAGGGAATGATGAGTCAACAACCTGTTGTCGCGGTACTGGGATTAGGCGCGATGGGCCATGCGTTTGCCGCTAACCTGTTGAAAAAAGGCTTCACGGTACGTGGCTGGAACCGTACACGCGCCAAAGGCGAAGATCTGCTGGATGCTGGCATCACGCTGGCCAATAGCGCCGCGCAAGCGGTAGAAGGCGCGGATGTGGTGATCGCCATGCTGGCCGACGGCGATACTACGCGGCAGGCGCTGAACGATGCCCGCTCCGCGCTCAAGCAGGGCGCGACGATTTGTCAGATGGGCACCATCGGCGTGGAAGCCACCGATCAACTGATCGCTGAATTCAAAAGCGCGCGTCCGGATGTAGTGTTTATCGATGCACCGGTTTCCGGCACCAAAGCGCCGGCCGAAAATGCGCAAATTCTGGTGATGGCCAGCGGCGATCAGAGCAAAGCGCAGGCCGCCGAGCAGGTGTTTGCGGCAATCGGTAAAGGCACGCAGTGGCTGGGCGAGGCGGGCGCTAGCTCACGCATGAAGCTGGTGGTGAATAGCTGGTTGATTGGTCTGATGCAGAGCCTGGCGGAAAGTACCCGTCTGGCGGAAGAGTTTGGTTTCAGCACCGACGATCTGTGGAAAGTGCTGGATGGCGGTCCGCTGGCGGCACCGTACGCCAAAATGAAACTTGGCATGATCGCCAGCGGTGATTTCACGCCGCAGATGCATCTGGTATGGGCGCTGAAAGACGCCAAACTGGCACTGGATGCGGCAGGCGACAGCAAACTGCCGGCGCTGGAAAACATCGTGGATGTCTGGCAGCAAGCGGTGGACGCCGGTTACGGCGAGCAGGATCTGGCGGCGGTATATCAATATCTAAAACGCTAACATGAGTGCGCGGCTCAACTTCGACTTCGCCCATCGTCCGCTGGTGCCCTATGCGCATGATTATGCGCATGGTGACGCGGAGCCGTGGCATCACCACGATTGCGCGCAGCTGATCCACACGCTGAGCGGCGTGGTGAAAGTGGAAACGCAGCACGGCAGCTGGATTGTGCCGCCGAGTCGCGGCGTCTGGCTGCCAGCGGGAACGCGCCACGCGCTGCACATCGTTGGCGCTGTAGCGGCGCGCACGCTGTTTGTTGATCCGCTGGCGCGCGCCGATCTGCCTGCCAGTTGTCAGGTGGTACAGATCTCGCCGCTGCTGCGCGAGTTGATTGTCAGCGCACTGGCGCTGCCGGAGCAGTACGTTCCCGGCAGTCGCGCAGAGCGGATTTACGAGCTGATCCTCGATGAGATCCGCGTAATGGATGTGCTGCCGTTTGGCCTGCCGCTGCCGGAAAGCGAGCGGCTGCTGAGTTTGTGTCAGCATATTCAGCAAGCGCCCGGCGAAAACTGGACGCTGGCCCGCGCGGCTACGCAACTTTGTGTGGCGGAACGCACGCTGGCGCGCCATTTCAGCCGCGAAACCGGTTTACAGTTCAGCGACTGGGTGCGCCGCGCGCGACTGAGCGTGGCGTTAACCCGCTTAGCACAGGGCGAGAGCGTGCTGACGGTGGCGCTCGATCTCGGTTACGACAGCCCAAGCGCCTTCAGTGCGATGTTTCGTCGCGTGCTCGGCGTTACGCCAGCGAACTACTTTCCTGCGGCAGAAAAGCGTGCGCTGCGTTGAGCAGCGCCTGCAATGAAGCGCGCGCCACATCGTTATCAATGCCCACCCCCCACGCGCGTTCACCGCGTGCGTTAATACAACTAATGTACGTCACCGAACGGCTGTCGCTGCGTTTGCCCAGCGTGTGTTCGTGATAATCCTCAATGGTGATGACGATGTCGTAGCGCTGACGCAGCGCGCTGACGGCGGCAGAGAGCAAGCCGTTACCTTTGCCTTCCAGCGTCACCGGCTGTGCGCCCTGTTGCAGTCGCGCTTTGAAACGCGTTTCGCCTTTATCATCGCTGTAACTTTCCGCTTCCAGCAAACGACGCGCCGGCTGGGTTAAGCCGTAATGCTGACAAAATAGCTGCCACAGCGCGTGGTGCGTCATCTCCTGACCGTGCTGGTCGGTTTGCTGCTGCACCAGGCGGCTGAAATCCTGCTGCAAGCCGCGCGGCAGTTGCAGGCCGTGATTCTGCTCCAGCAGCCACGCGGCGCCACCTTTGCCGGATTGACTGTTGACGCGGATTACCGCTTCGTAACTGCAACCAATATCCAAAGGATCGAGCGGCAGATAGGGCATCTGCCACAGGGTTTCTTCACGCTCAGCGCGTTCGGTAAAGCCTTTGCGAATCGCATCCTGATGCGAACCGGAGAAGGCGGTAAACACCAGCTCACCGGCATATGGATGGCGCGGATGCACCGGCAGCTGGTTGCAGCGCGTCACCACTTCCAGCACCTGCTGGATATCGCTGAAATCGAGTTGCGGCGCCACGCCTTGGGTATAGAGATTGAGCGCCAGCGTGACGATATCGACGTTGCCGGTGCGCTCGCCGTTGCCGAACAAACAGCCTTCGACGCGATCGGCACCCGCCAGCAGCGCCAGCTCGGCGCAGGCGATGCCGGTACCGCGATCGTTATGCGGATGCACGCTGATCGACACCTGCGATCTCTGGCTGAAGTGGCGACAGAAGTACTCAATCTGATCGGCATAGACGTTCGGCGTATTCACTTCGACGGTGGCGGGCAGGTTAATGATCATCGGACGCGCCGGGCCCGGCTGCCAAATCGCCGCCACCGCTTCGCAAATCTCCAGCGCAAACTCCGGTTCGGTAAAGCAGAAGGTTTCTGGCGAATATTCGAAAGTCCATGCGGTATCCTGTTGCGTTTCGCAGCGGGCGCGAATTTGCCGTGCACCGGCGCAGGCCAGTTCAATAATTTCGGCTTTGCTCTGGCGGAACACGCGCTCGCGGAACAGCGGCGCGGTGGCGTTGTACAGGTGAATAATGGCGTTCGGTGCGCCACGCAGCGCCTCAAAGGTACGTTCGATCAGGTCGCTGCGCGCCTGGGTCAGCACCTGAATCGCCACATCGTCTGGAATGTGGTTCTGCTCAATCAGCAAACGGACAAAATCAAAATCGGTCTGCGATGCCGCCGGGAACGCGACCTCAATCTCCTTGAAGCCACAGCGCAGCAGCAGTTGCCAGAACTCCAGCTTGCGCGCGCTGTCCATCGGCGTCGCCAGCGCCTGATTGCCATCGCGTAAATCGGTAGAGAGCCAGCGCGGTGCCTGCGTCAGCTGGCGCGATGGCCATTGACGCTCGGGTAAGTAGATGACCGGAAACGGACGATATTTTGCAGCGGGTTGCATGAGCATAACGATCTCCTTGTGATGTTGTATTCAGTCTCACCCAGCAGCACGCGGCGCGGCTCGCGCATTGCTGACAACCACACGCGCAAAAGTGACAACCGCGCGGTCATGCCGTCGGTCGCCATTAATGGCGTAATGCTTATTAGATAAGCTGTGTACTGGCATCGCAGGGGTTCCGCCCGCTAAGCATCTGGCAGTTTCAGAATGCCTGAAGCAGGCGGCCGGGCTAAGGTCCGAAGGCGCGGACCTTAGCAATCCGCGCCTGCGCCGTCCTCGCTGTTCCCTCGCTTATCGCTCCGGCCTGACGGACCACGCGGATTCGCCTTCCTGGGTCATGCCGCGCTTTCGCCGACGTCGTGTCGGCTCATCCTGGCCGTCACTCTGCGCTCGGCGCTGCGGATGGCGCACAACACCGCTGCCTGTGATGACAGTGCTCAAACTGGTTTTTCGTAGGGTGCGCATTCATGCGCACCTGGTCGCCATAAATGACGACCCTACGGGATTTGTAGCGACTGTGAGTCAAAATAATGCATTGATGCAGCAGCGCGGGTGTTGAGGCGTCCTCTTCTCGGTCGCCGCACGAAATTACTGCAACTGCCCCAGCACATGGCGAACGAAAGTCGCTCCGCGCCTAACTGAGCGGCATCTCACCGCTATATACCATTGTCGGCATATCTCATGCGAAATCGGCATCGGTCATTTGGCGCGCGCGGGTTAGGCTGGGGTTTTGCGCGATGGGATAAAACACAATGAAAAGAGCAGCTTTGGCACTATTGATCGTGGCAGCGGGCAGCGCGACAGCGGCAGAAACCGTGACGCTGCGCATTGCCGATCAGAAGGGAAATATGCACGCGGAAATGGCCGCGGCGCAGCAGTTGAACAACCTCAATTATAAAATCGAATGGGCCGAATTCCCGGCGGCGGCACCGCTGGCGGAAGCGCTGAATGCCGGTGCGGTAGATGCCGGTATTATCGGCGATGCGCCGCTGCTGTTCTCGCTGGCGGCCGGTTCGCAAGTGAAAGCGGTGGCGGTGAGCAAGTCGGTACCCGAAGGATTGGCGGTGCTGGTCAGCCCGGATTCACCCATCAAAACCGTTGCCGAGCTGAAGGGCAAAAACATCGCCACCGGACGCGGATCGATTGGCCACTTTGAGGCGCTCAAAGCGCTGGAGCAGGCGGGCGTCAGCGATAAAGACGTCAAATGGCGCTTCTTAACGCCGGCGGATGCGCGCATTGCGCTGGCTAACGGTTCGGTGGATGCCTGGTCAACGTGGGATCCTTATACCGCGCTGGCGGAAGTGACAAATACCGGACGTGTGCTGGTGAACGGCGTTGGCTTGTCCAGCGGCAACAGCTTCCTCGCCGCTACCGACGCCGCGTTGCAAGATGAGGCGAAACGCGCGGCGCTGCAGGATTACGTCAATCGTTTAGCGGCTGCCGATCGTTGGGCCAACAGCCATGTCGATGAGTACTCCACCACACTGGCGAAAATCATCGGCTTCCCGAAAGAGGCGGCGGCGAAATCCTTCTCACGGCGCAAATCGCACTGGCAGAGCATTGATGATGCCACCATCGCTCAACAGCAGGAGACCGCCGATTTCTACCAGAAATACGGGTTAATTCAAAAACATCTGGATGTGAAACCAACCTTCTATCACGGCTTAAAGGTTGCGCAGAACTAACCCTTTGTGCGCCCGTATTTGGCGAAACAGCAGCGCGCGCGTAGCATGGCGGCATGTTGTTTCGTCAAGATCCCACTATGTTGCTAAAAACCTTCGACGGTCATAACGACCTGCTTCTCAATCTGTGGCTGCACCATCGCGATGATCCGGCGCAGGCATTTTTTCACGGCATCGAAAAGGGCCACCTCGATTTTCCGCGCATGCAGCAGGGCGGTTTTGCCGGTGGGCTGTTCGCGATGTTCGTGCCGCCACCGCGCTATGTCAAAGAGGTGGCGCCGCAGCGAGCGGAGGAGAATCTCGATCCGCTGGCGATTCTCTGGCAGCAGCTCGACATCCTGAAAACGCTGGCGGCGCAATCTGACGGTCGCGCGCGTTTATGTCTCCGTGCCTCAGATATTGCCGCCTGTCGCGCTGACGGCGTGCTGGCGCTGGTGGCGCATATTGAAGGCGCAGACGGGTTTGATGGCGATGGCGCCGCGCTCGAGGCGTTTTACAAAGCGGGCGTGCGCAGCATCGGGCCGTTCTGGAATCTGCCTAATCGCTTTGGTGAAGGCGTCAGTGGATCATTCCCCAACTCGCCGGACACAGGACCGGGCTTGACCGAACAAGGCGAGCAATTGATCGCCGCAGCCAACCGCCATCGCATGTTGATCGATATGTCGCACATGAATGAGAAAGCCTTCTGGGACACCGCGCGCCTGTCAACAGCACCGCTGGTGGCAACGCACTCCAATGCGCATGCGCTCTGCGCGCAGCCGCGCAATCTTACTGACGATCAGCTGCGCGCCATTCGCGACAGCGGCGGCGTGGTGGGCGTGAATTTTGGCAACGCGTTCCTGCGCAGCGACGGTAAACGCGACAGCGACACCGCATTGATCGAAATTGTTAAACATGTTGAGCACCTGATCGCGATAATGGGCCGCGATCATGTGGCGCTGGGCTCCGATTTTGATGGCATCAGCGTGCCTGATGCGCTGAAAGATGTTAGCGGATTACCGCTTCTTTATGCGTTGTTGCGTTCATTCGACTACGATCAAACAGCACTTGAGCAGCTCGCATGGGGCAACTGGCAGCGCGTGTTGCAACAAATTTGGCAGGATTAGCACAATTCCCTTACCGAATCAGGGTTGATCTGCTCGCTACATTGGCGCAACATCTGCGCGCGTACGGATTGCGATGTGATCCAAGTCACAACCGCAATTCACTTCAGCAGAGATTTCTCTGCATTTTAGCTTTAAGAGGAAGACCATTATGTGGAAAAAACCCGCGTTTATTGACCTGCGTCTGGGCCTGGAAGTGACTCTGTACATCTCCAACCGCTAAGACTTCTGCCCGCCGTTCGTGCGGGCATTTTGTTTTCTCTCTCTGGTCAACTTTCATGTTTATTAAAGTCCTCGGTTCAGCGGCGGGCGGCGGCTTCCCGCAGTGGAACTGCAACTGCGCCAATTGCAGCGGCCTGCGTAACGGCAGCATCCAGGCGCAGGCGCGCACGCAATCTTCGATCATTGTCAGCGATAACGGTGAAGATTGGGTGCTGTGTAACGCCTCGCCGGACATCAGCCAGCAAATTGCCCACACGCCAGAACTGATCAAAAAGGGTGTGCTGCGCGGCACGGCGATTGGCAGCATCATCCTGACCGACAGCCAAATCGATCACACCACCGGCTTGCTGAGCCTGCGCGAAGGTTGTCCGCATCAGGTATGGTGCACGCCGGAAGTGCATGGCGATCTCACCAGCGGCTTCCCGATTTTCACCATGCTGCAACACTGGAATGGCGGCTTGCAGCATCATGCGTTAACGCCGCTGGAACCGTTTCGCGTTGATGTCTGCCACAGTTTGCAGTTCACCGCGATCCCGATTCTCAGCAACGCGCCACCGTATTCGCCGTATCGCGATCGCCCGCTGCCGGGCCACAACGTGGCGCTGTTTATTGAAAACACCGCCAACGGCCAAACGCTGCTGTACGCGCCGGGCCTTGGCGAGCCGGATGCGGTGATCATGCCGTGGCTGCAAAAAGCCGATTGCCTGTTGATTGATGGCACGGTGTGGCAGGACGACGAGCTGCTCGCTACCGGCGTCGGCAAAAATACCGGCAAAGCGATGGGCCACTTAGCGCTGGCCGAAGAACAAGGTTTGATGGCGCTGCTGGCCGCACTGCCGGCCAAACGCAAGATTTTGATTCACATTAACAACACCAATCCCATCCTTAATGAGCAATCGCCACAGCGCGCCTATCTGACGCAGCAGGGCATTGAAGTGAGTTGGGATGGTATGGCGATTCATCTGCAGGAGTTTGCATCGTGATCATTACTGAAGCGTTATCGCCCGCCGCGTTTGAGCAGGCGCTGCGCGACAAAGGCGCGTTCTACCACATTCATCATCCGTACCACATTGCCATGCACAATGGCGATGCGACGCGCGAGCAGATTCAGGGCTGGGTGGCGAACCGCTTCTATTATCAGACCAATATTCCGCTGAAAGACGCAGCGATCATGGCGAACTGCCCGGATGCGGCAACGCGGCGTAAATGGGTGCAGCGCATCCTCGATCACGACGGCAGCAACGGACACGAAGGCGGCATTGAAGCCTGGCTGCAGTTGGGTGAAGCGGTGGGCCTGGATCGTGAGGTGTTGCTGTCGGAGAAGCTGGTGCTGCCGGGCGTGCGCTTTGCGGTTGACGCCTACGTTAACTTTGCGCGTCGTGCCAACTGGCAGGAAGCGGCCTGCAGCTCGCTGACCGAACTGTTCGCGCCGCAGATTCATCAGTCGCGCCTCGACAGCTGGCCGCAGCACTATCCGTGGATCAAAGAGGAAGGCTATTTCTACTTCCGCAGCCGTCTGAGCCAGGCGAACCGCGATGTGGAGCATGGACTGGCGCTGGCCCTTGAAGTGTTCACTAGTGCCGAA
>NZ_DALYOQ010000040.1:26123-37539 GCF_031974595.1 Pantoea sp. CTOTU46764
GCTCGATATTCTCTGGACCATGCTGGATGCCATGACCATGGCGTATGCGCTGCAACGTCCGCCTTATCATACGGTCACCGATCAGGTGTCCTGGCACAGCACAAGACTGGTATAACAACATGAAAGATAATGTGATTCCGGCTTTCCGTCGCGGCTACCGCATGCAGTGGGAAGCGGCGCAAGACAGCCATGTAGTGCTCTATCCTGAAGGCATGGCCAAGCTGAACGAAACTGCGGTGGCGATCCTCGAACTGGTGGATGGCAAACAAGATGTGGCGGCGATCGTTGCCACGCTGGATGCGCGTTTCCTGGATGCGGGCGGCGTCGGCGATGACGTTAAAGAGTTCCTGCAATCAGCCATCGAACAAAAATGGATACAGTGTCGTGAACCCGAGTAAAAGCGTGACGCCGCCGCTGTGGCTGCTGGCAGAACTGACCTATCGCTGCCCGCTGCAGTGTCCGTATTGTTCCAATCCGCTGGATTTTTCCCAGCAGGAGAAAGAGCTGACCACCGAACAGTGGATTGAGGTGTTTCGTCAGGCGCGCGCCATGGGCAGCGTGCAGCTCGGTTTTTCCGGCGGCGAACCGCTGACGCGCAAAGACCTGCCGGAACTGATTCGCGCCGCGCGCGATCTCGGTTTCTACACCAACCTGATCACCTCCGGCATTGGCCTGACGGCGAAAAAACTCGACGCCTTTGCTGACGCCGGGCTCGATCATATTCAGATCAGTTTCCAGGCCAGCGATGAAACGCTCAACGCCGCGCTGGCCGGGTCGAAAAAGGCTTTCCAGCAGAAGCTGGAGATGGCAAAAGCGGTGAAAGCACACGGCTATCCGATGGTGCTGAACTTCGTGCTGCATCGCCACAATATCGACCAGATCGACAAAATCATCGATCTCTGCATCGAACTGGAAGCCGACGATGTCGAGCTGGCAACTTGCCAATTCTACGGCTGGGCGCAGCTCAATCGCGAAGGTTTGCTACCGACGCGCGAGCAGATCGCCAACGCTGAAGCGGTGGTGGCCGATTATCGTCAGCGCATGAGCGCCACCGGTAATCTCACCAATTTGCTGTTCGTGACGCCGGATTACTACGAAGAGCGTCCGAAACCCTGCATGGGCGGTTGGGGATCGATCTTCCTCAGCGTCACGCCAGACGGCACCGCGTTGCCGTGCCACAGCGCGCGTCAGCTGCCGGTCGAGTTCCCGTCGGTGCTGGAACGCATGCTGGACGATATCTGGTATAACTCGTTTGGTTTCAACCGCTATCGCGGCTTTGACTGGATGCCGGAACCCTGTCGCTCCTGCGATGAGAAAGAGAAAGACTTTGGCGGCTGCCGCTGTCAGGCCTTTATGCTGACCGGCAATGCGGATAACACCGATCCGGTGTGCAGCAAATCGCCGCATCATGGCAAGATCCTCGAAG
This sequence comes from Pantoea sp. CTOTU46764, assembly GCF_031974595.1. Taxonomy (NCBI): domain Bacteria; kingdom Pseudomonadati; phylum Pseudomonadota; class Gammaproteobacteria; order Enterobacterales; family Erwiniaceae; genus Pantoea; species Pantoea sp. CTOTU46764. The sequence continues at coordinate 27,550 of NZ_DALYOQ010000040.1, forward strand.
CACGGCGTGAAGCCAACTGCAGCGACATCAAAATCCAGCAGCTGCAGTTCCGCAATCGCAGCAACTCCGAACTGATCTTCAAGCAGCGCGTTACCTGATGAACACGCGCCAGCTGACGCTTACCAACGGCCTGCGCTGCCATCTTTATCATCAGCCCGACGCGCGTGAGGCGGCGGCGTTGGTGCGCGTGCAGGCCGGCAGTCTGGATGAAGCCGATCGCTGGCCGGGTTTGGCGCATCTGCTGGAACATCTGCTGTTCTGTGGCAGCGAAAACTTTAACGGCGAGCATCGCCTGATGCCCTGGCAGCAGCAGCAGGGCGGCCAGGTGAATGCCACCACGCAGTTGAGCCGCAGCGCCTATTTCTTTCAGCTCCCAGCTTCAGCATTGTCTGCAGGCGTGCAGCGGCTGTGCGATATGTTGGCGTCCCCGTTGCTGACGACGCAGGCGATTCAGCAGGAAGCAGCGGTAATTGAGGCAGAGTATCAACTGCTGCTAAACCATGTCGACACGCTGAGTGAAGCGGCCATCGTAGATAAGCTAAAGGGACGCTTTCAGCGCTTTCGCGTCGGCAGTCGGCGTACGTTTGGTGACAATGTCACGGAGCTGCAATCCGCATTACGCGATTTCCATCACCGATTCTATCGCACTGAAAATATGGAACTTTGGCTGCAAGGGCCGCAATCGCTTGATGAGCTAACGCAGCTGGCGACACGCTATGGCGGCAGCTTGCTGGCTGGCGGAGAGCGCGCTGCGGCTGTTAAACCTGCGCTGCTGCCCGGCGATCGTTTGCTGCAATTAGGCGGTGAAGAAAATTTCTGGCTGACGTTATTGATCGCGGGCGATGAACAGACGGTACGTGACAATGTCACCTTGCTTAAGGTGTTTTGGCAAGACGAAGCGCCGGGCAGTTTGCTGGCGCAATTGCGGGCTGAGGCGTTATGCGAAACCTTTGATGTGCAATGGTTATGGCAAGATGAACAACATGCCTTACTGGCGCTGCGTTTTAATGCCGGGCGTATTTCATCGGCACAGGCGCAAAAGCTTGAGCAACGCGTTTGGCAGCATCTGGCGGCGTTAACTGCATGCAATGCGATTCAGCTGCAGCACTATGCGCAACTCGCGCAGCAGGATTTCGCGGCTTTGTCACCGCTGGAACAGTTGCGCGGCCGCGCGTTCGGCTTCGCGCCTGGCTCAGCGGTTACTGAAAACTTCACAGATTTTGCCGCCGCGTTGCCGCAATGGCCGTGTACGCGTCTGCTCACCCAGCAGCACGTCGACGGCGCACCGCATCAGACGCAGGGCTTTACCCTGCAGCTGGCTGAATGGCTGCCGGCATTGCCGGATGCGTCAGAATCCGCAGCGTTTCACTTTTATCCCGCTTCAGGCGGCATTCAGCTCCCTCGTCTTCCGCCCGTGGCGGAAAAGTTGCCGATTATTGCGCCGGTAAAACAGGTCGAAACGCTGCTGCTGCGTCCGGCGTTTTATCAAACCTTGAGCGATGAAGAAGCGCAGGCGCGGCAGCGCCAGTTGCGCCCGATGCTGGCGGAACTGCGCCACGCCGGCGGCAATGGCAGTTGGCAACCAACGCAGGGAAGCTGGCAGCTGCTGCTCAATCTGCCCGCATCCGAAGAGCGCGCATTGTTAAGCGTGCATCAGGCATTACAGGCGCTGAACACGCTGGTGCTGGCACAATCCGCAGCGACAACACACTCCATCGTCATTCGTCAGCTGCTCGCCGCTTTGCCTACTCGCTTGATCAAGCCCTCGCCCTCGCCGCACTGGCTGGCAGCATGGTGCGGCACCAATACCGCATTAAGCCAGCGCGTGGCGCATCTGCTCAGCGATTTTACGCCGCAACTGGCGCGCGACACGCCGCCGGCACAACTGCAACACGGCATCGTGCCCATCGCCTGCGACGGGCGCGATCAGGCGCTGCTGCTGTTTATGCCGTTACCGCACGCCGACGATGCCAGCCTGGCCGCTTTGCGCGTGCTGGCGCTGATGCTGGAAACGCGCTTCTTCCAGCGTCTGCGCGTGGATCAGCAAATTGGTTATGTGGTATCGGCGCGTTATCAACGGGTGGCCGATGTGGATGGCTTAATACTGGCACTGCAATCGCCGGATAGCACCTGGCGCGCGTTGCTGGGTCACTGCAAACGCTTTATGCGTGAGATGGTTGCCGAGATCGCGTCAATTTCGCCGGAAAAGCTGGCGGCATGGCAGGCAAGCTTACTGACGCAATGCATAAGCAAAGACAACGGCGAAGCCGCACTCGACACCCTGCGCCAGCAGCACGGCCTGGCGACGCTCAATCGCGCTGCCATTCAGGCTCTGACGCTGCCGCAGCTTCAGCAACTGCACCATCGCCTGCTGCGCGAACGGCATCGCTGGTTGATTTTGGTGACCAGGTACGCATAAATGCGCGCCCTACGAAACCCCGATGCTACATCTCCCGCCAAAACTTCTTCTTACTGGTTTTGCCAATCCCCGGGTTACAGCTGTTGGTCGGATCAAGTTGTTTCCAGTGCTCGACATGTTCACACGATGCCTGATAGAGGTGTCCGACATTGTGCTCGGCGGGATACTTCGCGCCGCGCTGCGCCAGATAGCGCTTCACCTCTTCCTTAAACACTTTCGCGTCGTAGCCCGGCTTCAGCACGTAATCCTGATGATTGACGAAGCAGAAGAAGTGCCCGCAGCACGAATCAACCTGCACCTGCGCTGCCAGATGATCCGGCAGCGTCAAACGCCACGCGTCATCATTGCGGCGCAGCGCCACGTCAAACGCCACCAGCCGTTCGTTGGGGTTGTAGCCCAGCGCATCGCAGTAGGAAATAGTGCAGCCGCCGACGCCGAAACGCACTAAAAATGCATCCGCCGCTTCACGCGCATTGCAGAGGAAAAAGCCGCCTGGCTGCTCAGCAAAGAACTGCTGTAACAAGCTTAGTAATTCAGCGGTTTGCGGCGACTCCACTTTGATCATCAGATGATGTTGATACTCGCTGCGGTAATCCATGATGCGCGGTGCGATAAAGCTCGGCGTCAGCTGGTTGAAGAATTGCAGCACCCGATCAATAAAATTGCGCGGCAGGAATTTCAGGTGGCTGACGCGCACATCCCATTTAGCTTTATTGGCCATCATCTGCGGAATAGCCTGCGGTCCCAGTTTGCGGATTGCCAGATACATATGCTTGGCGTAGCGCACGGTTAAATCGAAGGCGTTGCGATGAATATATTCCGCCTGCAGCGGCAGCTCGCTCATTTTGGTTAGCAGGAAACGGCGCAGCGCCACCAGCACGCTCTCATCGTTAGTGCCGATGTAGAAAGTATCGCTGCCGGTGCTGGCTTCAAAGGTCGGCAAGCGCACGGCGAACACCACCACTTTACCGGCGCTGCCTGAGCTGTCGTGCAGGTAACGCAAATCGCCATTGAAGCGTGCAGGGGAATCTGCGGCCACATCTCGCAGTCGGTCGGCATAATCATCCGCCCAGATTTTTCCCTGCCAGTCGGATTGCTCACCGGTTTGATAGCGCTGCTGCGTCAGGTTTTCCAGCATCACTTCAGGTGTGTCGCCCAACTCGATACCGAGATGGTTGACCATCTCTAAACGACCATCGTTGTGAATGCGGGCGAACAGGGATTTTTCAGTGAAAGCGGGGCCGCGCCGAATCAGTGAGCCACCGGAATTATTACAGATGCCGCCAACCACTGACGCGCCGATGCAGGACGAGCCAATCACCGAGTGCGGCTCACGCCCCAGCGGCTGCAAGGTGTGCTCCAGTTCAGTCAAAGTGGTGCCAGGGAAAGCAATCACCTGACGCGCCTGATCAATCACCTGCACGCCTTTGAGCTGGCGGGTGCTGATGATCACGATATCGCGGTCGTAATCATTGCCGTCGGGCGTTGAGCCACCGGTGACGCCGGTATTCGACGCCTGCATCAGCACAATGACATCGTGCGCCACGCAAACCTGCAGCGTTTGCCACAGCTGCAACAGCGTTTGCGGTAACGCCACCGCCAGCGCTTCACCGCGTCCGACGCGGAACCCCTTTATGTACCAGGCTTTATCATCCGCATGGGTTAATACCTGTTTCTCGCCAACCACCTCTGCTAACTGACGCAACATATCCTTCTGCATGCTCACTTTTCTCTTCTTTATTTTTATCTGCCACGGTATTGGACAAGTGCATCGGCATTGAGTCAATCCTTCACTGGACCTGACGCATAAATAACGCACGTAATCATTATCCCTTTATCTGATACGGAATAAGCCTCAGGAACCGATAAAAATGCGCGGGAAATCACAAAATAGATCGAAAGAAAAACAGCGAGCAGGGTGTTTATTTAAGTCGCCGGTTTTACTGCGCAAAATAAATATAACCCTATGATTTTATTTGTTATTAATGGTTTAAGGTGAAAAGTGGCGTGTGATTTATATCACAGAATTTAGCCTGAATGGGATGCTGTCAATGATCTCACTCGGGGAATTCATCGCAAAAGTGTGACATTCGTTGCAAATAACAATGTCGTTAATCGGAAGAATGAATTCCAGACGCACAGTATAAAGGATGATGACAATGAGAATTGGCATGGTGATCAGTGGTGGCGATGTCACCGGGATTAATAACTTTGTGTATCAAATATCGCGCTTAACCCAGGCGGGAATAGTGTTATTTAACGGTGGCATTCCGGGATTACTGGAAAACAATCACCAGGAAATATCCCAGCGCGATTTAGTGGATTACGCCATCGCCGCTATTCCGGTAATGCAATCGGGACGAACCAGCAGAAAATTAATTCGTCCGGAATATGAAACCATCGCCAAACACCTTAAGTCGTTGCGTATCGATGTATTAATTATGGCGGGCGGCGATGGCTCATTACAATTCCTGCATACGCTAAGCGAATTTGGCGTTAACTGTTTTGGCGTCGGCATGACCATCGATAACGATGTGTTTGGCAGTGATTACAGCATCGGTTTCTCCACCGCCTGTGAGCAGGTTTTAAAAGAGGTTGCGAAATTACGCAATACCGGCCGCGCCTTAACCGGTCGTGTGTTTATGGTGGAACTGCTGGGCGGTTATTGCGGGGAATTAACCTTGCAGTCGGCGATCAAATCCAATGCGGATTTCGCGCTGATCCCGGAATGCCAGATTGCACCACAAGAGCTGGCCGAGCGCATCACCCAGCGGCTGGCGGCGCAGAACAGCGTCATTATTTTGTGCTCGGAAGGCTACACCCGTGAATATTCGCCGGGCTTTCAGGGCGCTATCGATACCTTAATTAAACAAATTGAACCGTTAATTGGTGTGCGTATTCGTAAAACAATTATCGGTTATGGCCTGCGTAATGGCGATCCTACCTGTGAAGAGATTTACCAGGGCACCATTATGGCCAGTGAAGTCGCGCGTTGTATTCAGTCGGGAATGCGCAACAAAGCGGTGATTATTAATGGCAGTAATCGACCGATTCCGATTGATTTAATAAGCATGAAAAAACGCCTGGTCGATACGGAAGGGCATCATTATAAACTCGCTAAACAACTGCAAATTCTGTGAGGAAATAGCCATGCTGAAAATATTATGTGTCTGTGGATGTGGTTTGGGTTCAAGCTTTGCGATTGAGATGAGCGCCAAGTCAGTATTAAAGAAACTCGAAATTGATGCTGATATCGATCACACCACCATTTCTGAAGCCAACGCCTTTAAATCCGACATGATTTTAACTCAGAAAGCCTTTGCTGATGTGTTAAATGCCGATGCCAGCCCGGAACAGATCAAACGGGTGATTATTCTCAATAAGCTAACCGACAAAGCGGAAATTGAAGAGAAAATCGTGGCGTTTATGAAAGAACGTAACTTAAAGGTTGCTAATCATGAATAGTGTGATCGACTTCCTGGTAAAAGACTTATTGGGGCAGGCATCAATATTGATCGCCTTTATTGCCCTGATTGGTCTGCTACTGCAAAAAAAATCGGCGGGCAAGGTGGTGGAAGGCACCTTTAAAACCCTGCTTGGTTTCTTAATTATGATGGCCGGTATCAACATTATTGTCGGTACGCTGACCTTCCTGAACACCATTTTCACCCACGGTTTTGGCATGCAGGGTTATATCACCGACGTTGCCGCCATTGCCGGGTTAGCAAACCGCGAGCTGGGTTCAGAAGTGGCGCTGACGCTGTTGGTGATCTTTATCGTCAACATCATCATTGCCCGTCTGACACCGTTCAAATACATCTTCCTGACCGGTCAGGCGCTGCTGTGGATGGCGACCATCGGTGCGGTGATTGGCTATAAAGCGGGGCTGACAGGCTTACCTCTGATCCTTACCGGCGGCATCTTTGGCGGCATTATGGCGGTCGTGATGCCTGCGCTGGCACAACCGGTGGTGCGTCGTATCACCGATTCCGACGACGTGGCGCTCGGTCACTTCTGCACCATCGGCTACCTGCTTACGGCGGCGGTGGCGAAGGTGGTGGGCAAAGGTTCGCGCTCCACGGAAGACCTCAAACTGCCCGACAACTTTAAATTCCTGCAGGACACCTATCTGTCGATGGCGGTGGTAATGGTGCCGATGTACCTGATTCCTGCAGTCGCCGCCGGTCCGGAATTTATCGGCCAGTACAGCAACGGCATGAACTATCTGATGTACGCCTTTATGCAGTCGATTCAGTTCGTGTGCGGTGTGTTCGTGCTCTATAGCGGCGTGCGTCTGCTGCTGAACGAACTGGTGCCAGCTTTCCGCGGCATTGCCATGCGTCTGGTGCCGGATGCAAAACCGGCGCTCGACTGCCCGGTGATGTTCCCGTACGCCCCGAACGCTGTGATCGTCGGCTTCCTCGCCACCACGCTGGGTTCGGTGGTGGGCATGCTGGTGTTCCCGATGTTTGGTCTGGCGATGATTCTGCCAGGTCTGCTGACCAACTTCTTTGCCGGTGGCACCGCAGGCGTGTTTGGTAATGCGCTCGGCGGTCGTCGCGGGGCGATGATCGGCGGTTTCGTGCACGGTCTGTTCATCACCTTCCTGCCGGCGATTCTGGTGCCGATGCTGGAAAGCTACGGTTTTACCGGCGTCACCTTCAGTGATTCGGATGTCATCAGTACCGGTTTGGTGCTCGGCCATGCCTTCCAGAATAACTGGCTGTTCGTCGCGCTGTTTATTGCCTTTATTACTCTCATCGCCTGGTTTGTTAACGGAAAATCCACCAAGTCTAAATCCCATGAGGAAAAGCTCCATGAAACTTTATAACTTTACCGATCTGTTACAGGTTGCTAAAGAACGTGAATTTAAAGCGCTCGGTTCCTTTAATTTGCACTGTCTGGAAATGCTGCCCGCCTTTTTTAAAGCAGCGGAGAAAACTAACAGTCCATTAATGATTCAGATCTCAACCGGTACAGCGAAATATCTCGGACATAAATTATTGGTGGATGCCATTCGCTCACTGTCGGAAAGCCGTAATGTGCCGACCTGTTTGCACCTCGATCACTGTTCGGATTTAGACGCGATTCAAACTGCGCTGGATGCAGGCTTCAGTTCAATTATGTATGACGGCTCACATTTGCCGATTGAAGAGAACATCGCCAATACGCGTCGTGTTATTGATATGGCACGCCCGCTGGCGGTATCAGTGGAAGCGGAACTGGGTGCGATTGGCGGCTCGGAAGATGGCAAAGAAGTGGAAATGAATGATGCGGCCTTTACCACCGTCGATGAAGCCAAACGCTTTGTCGATGAAACCGGCGTCGATATGCTGGCCATCTCCATCGGTACCGTGCACGGCTTGTATACCGGCAAAGCGCATATTCAGCATCAGCGCCTGGCGGATATCACCGATGCCACTAAAACGCCGCTGGTGCTGCACGGCGGAACCGGTGTTAGCGATGAAGATATGCGTCTTGCGGTGCGCAGCGGCATTGAGAAGGTCAACGTCGGCACCGAGATGAATGTGCAGTGGGTTGCGAACTGCAAGCAGACGTTTGAAAAGGGCAAGGTCAACGACAGCGTGCGTAATTTCCTTGTGCCGGCCAACGATGCCGTAACCAATGTGCTGGTAGAAAAGATTCAGCTGTTCCGCTAATTCCGACTCACTCATGACGTAATAACCTGAGGTGCCCGGCGCCATTCGGGGCAGGAGACGCTATGTTTGGATTCTTGAAAAAGGGCTCCGATAATAAGAGCCAGGATTTACAGGAAATAGATCTTCAGGCTGAAACCATCAGCGGAAAAATAAGCGAGCTGGAACAACAGTTAGCCAATAATCCGCAGGCGACAGAGACGCAAAAACAATTAATGCTGGAATATAATCGTGCATTAAATATCTTTGCGAAAAGCCGCCGCTTTCGTCAGGAAATTGATCCGCTGTTTGTCAAAATCGATGAACTGCGCAACACCATTCGCAAATCATTTTAAGGAGGCAGTATGAGTATTAAACAGCTGCTGCAGGAGGCAAGTGCGATTCAGGTGGGGATCAGCGCCAGGGATTGGCGCGAGGTGATCGCGCTGGCGGCGCTGCCGCTGGTGAACGGCGGTTACATCAAAGCCAGTTATCCGGAAGCGGTGATCGCCAACACGATGGAGCATGGCGCTTATTACGTGTTTGAGGAGGGCATCGCCATTCCTCATGCACGGCCGGAAAGCGGCGTGCTGAAAGATTGTTTCAGCATGATCGTACTGGATGAGCCGATTTCGTTCGACGGCAGCGACAAAGCCGACATCGTGATTATGTTCGGTGCGCGTGACAGCAACGCCCACATTGAAGAGGGCATCCGCGCGATTGTCACGCTGCTGGAAGATGAGGAGACGCTGGTGCGCTTGCGCAACGCCAGCAGTGCTGCGGAGGTGATAGAGATCCTATGACAACCGACACTGAAGAGAAGATGGTAGTGCTGGTGAACGGCATTCCGGCTTCCGGCAAAAGCACCCTGACGCGCGCGCTGGCTGAGCAATTCGGCTTTCCGGTACTGACGCTGGATAGCCTGAAAGAGCCGTTTATGGCCAGCTTTGCGCCGGTGGATCGCCTGCGCAATCGCCAGTTAGGTTGTGCGGCGTATCAGGCGATCTGGCAAGTGGTGGCGCAAGCACCGACGCGCTGCATCTACGTCATTGATGCCTGGTTTGGCTTCCAGCCGAAAGCGGTATTGCAGCAAGGATTGCAACAGGCGGGCGTGACGCGGGTGCTGGAGCTGTGGCTGGCGATCACGCCAGATGACGCTGTGGCGCGTTATCAGGCACGCTTGACCGATCGTATGCCGGGACATCCGGGCGCAGAGTATCTGCCAGAACTGCGCAAGCTGGCGGAAACCGCCCAGCCGATGGCGCTGGGTCCGGTGTTGCAGCTTAACGCGCGCAACCCGGACCAGGCGGCGGCCTGCGCCTGGTTGCAGCGCCAACTGCGGCTGCCAATCAGCGCTCAACCGGCTTTATCGGCCTCGGGTTGAACCCTGTCGGCAGCAGGCTGAACGCGCATCAGCACTGCGGCCGACACCGCCATCGCATGATTCGTCAATGCATCTTCCTCTGCCTGAACCAGGCTTTGTGATTACGCTCACAGAGGAAAGCATGATGAATATCGAACTACACGGAAAAACAGCCTTAGTTACCGCATCAACCGGCGGCATCGGTTTTGCCATTGCACAAGGTCTGGCGGCCAGCGGGGCGGAAGTGGTGCTCAACGGGCGCAGTGAAGCCTCGGTGAGTCGTGCGCGCGAGAAGCTCAACGGCCTAGTCCAGGGGGCGAAAATTCATACCTTTATCGCCGATCTCGGCAGTGCGCAGGGCGTTAAGCAACTGCTCAACGGTTTGCCGCCGATCGATATTCTGGTGAATAACGCCGGGATTTACGGTCCGCAGGATTTTTATCAAGTGGATGACGACACCTGGGATGCCTATTGGCAAACCAACGTGATGTCCGGCGTGCGCCTGTCGCGGGCTTTGTTGCCGGAGATGGTGAAACGCGGTTGGGGCCGCGTGGTGTTTATCTCATCAGAGT
>NZ_DALYOQ010000040.1:37549-39590 GCF_031974595.1 Pantoea sp. CTOTU46764
TAAAACCGCGCAGCTGTCGCTGGCGCGCGGGCTGGCGAAAGTGGTGGCGGGCAGCGGCGTGACGGTGAACAGCGTGTTGCCGGGCCCAACGCTCTCTGATGGTTTTGCCGCCATGATGGAAGACGAAGTGAAGCGCACCGGTAAACCGCTGGAAGAGCTGGCGAAAGAGTTTGTGATGGCCCAGCGTCCGAGTTCGGTGATCCAGCGTGCCGCTACGGTGGAAGAGGTGGCGAACATGGTGGTGTACGTTTGTTCGAAACAGGCGTCGGCGACGTCCGGTGCCGCGCTGCGCGTGGATGGCGGCGTGGTGGATGATATTGTTTAGCCGGGTGCGGTGATTGACCAGGTCGCCATGAATGGCGACCCTACAATGCTCGCACCACAAAGACAAAAGTTTACACAGCAAAGCTTGGTGTTTCTGCTGCAGATGCTTAAAATGCCCGCACTTTTCTCTGAGGCTGCGGCATGACGATATCGCTATCACGCGCAAAATGGATTCTGGCACTGGTTTGTCTGGTGCTGGCGTTTTGTCTCGTCCAGCGCAGCTTCAATTTGCCTTCCGCACCTTTAGCGCAGGTCAGCGCGTCCGCGCAAACTCACAGCAGTGATGATGCCAGCGGCAGTGAAAAACCTTGTGCATTGAGCGCCAAATCGCTCAGTGCCGCCGCACCTATACTCGATACCGCATTGCCTTTCCTGCTGTTGTTGCTGGCGCTGATCGCTACCTTCACACAAACCACCACGTCCGTCGGCTATCGCCGCGCACCGCTGTTTCCGCCTCTGCGACGGCGGCATCTGACCTTCTGCGTCTTCCGGGAATAACACCTGCGCGTTACATCGCGTAAACCCTGTTATTCACTGGAGAATTCACATGACTGTATTGATCAGGAGCCTGCTGCTCCTGCTGGCGAGCTGCGCGATCACTGCGCAGGCGGCAGACACCGGCTGGCTGCGCAATGCGCAAAACAACCATGCCGAAGTGCGCCTGCGCAGCGCCAGCCACAACGATAATCAGCAACTGCTGCTGGATATTCGCCTGCAACCTGGCTGGAAAACCTACTGGCGCACGCCAGGCGAAGGCGGCGTTGCGCCGGAAATCCGCTGGCAAACGCCGGAGGTCAACGCGCAATGGTTCTGGCCAGCGCCTGAACGTTTTGATGTGAGCGGCTTGACCACGCAAGGCTACAAAGGCGATATCACGCTGCCGATCGAACTGGCGAAACTGTCGAGCCACCAGCTCGCGGGAACGTTGACGCTCTCGACCTGCAGCGATGTCTGCATCCTTACCGACTTCCCGTTCAGCCTCGATCTGACGCAGCCCGCTGACGCCGATTTTGCCCGCGATTTCGCCGAGGCGATGGGACGTATCCCGGCCGCCAGCGGTTTAACCGATCAGCTCGACGCCAGCTTTGTGAATGGTGAATTGCAGATCCGCGCACAGCGTCAGGGCGGCTGGCAACAACCGGAACTTTTCTTCGATTATCCGCCGGGCAGCATGCTGGCGGCACCGCAAATCAGTGTGAAAGGCGACACGCTCAGCGCGCGGGTCGCGGTCACCGATGAATGGGGCGAAGCGGCTCCGGATCTGCGCGGCAAAACGCTGTCGCTGGTGGTGGCCGACGGTGGGATTGCGCAGCAAAGCGTGATCAATATTGGCGCGCAAACACTGGTGTCCGGCAATGGTGCGCAAACCTTATGGTCGGTGTTGCTGCTGGCGCTGCTCGGTGGCTTGATCCTCAACCTGATGCCGTGCGTGTTGCCGGTGCTGGCGATCAAGCTCAGCAGCCTGGTTCAGCAGCAAGGGCAAACGCAGCGTCAGACACGCCAGCAGTTTCTCGCCTCCAGCGCCGGGATCATTTTCTCCTTCCTGCTGCTCGCACTGCTGATGACGGGACTGCGGCTCAGCGGTCAGGCGCTGGGTTGGGGCATTCAGTTCCAGAGCAGCGGCTTCCTGCTGGTGATGGTGTTGGTGATGTTCCTGTTCAGCGCCAGCCTGTTTGATCTGCTGCATTTCCGCTTGCCGTCGGGTTTGAATACCAAA
>NZ_DALYOQ010000041.1:0-5422 GCF_031974595.1 Pantoea sp. CTOTU46764
ATGAGTTCCAGTCTGATATCGGGGTAGTGTTGCTTGAACACCGCAAGCTTCGGCAGCAGCACTTTATCAATCGCGTGCTGGCTGGCATTAATGCGTACCGTACCGGATGGCGTCTGGCGATAATGGGCCAGCGTAGCGAGTCCCGTATCTAAAGCATCAAATCCTGACTCAACGGTTTGATAGAGCTGCTCACCGGCATGCGTGAGCGATAATCTGCGCGTGGTGCGAACAATCAGTTGAACGCCCAGTCTTTCTTCAAGCTCACGTACTGAACGACTGATTCCTGATTGCGCCAGGCCAAGGCGTTGCGCTGCGGCGGTAAAACTTCCCTCGCGCACCACCAGCATGAACAAATAGAGATCGTTGTAGTTTTCCCGTTTTGCCATTATCCCGCCCTCGTATCCGCATCGCCATTTAGAACAATTTGATATCAATCTTAGCAAAGATTGCCATCTAATCAGAACGCATACTGCTGACTAAAATGTGCGCATTGCAATAAAGCACAGCAGCGTTGTCGGTATGAAACCTGCCTCTTTTAGGTTTTTTTAGGAGGATTTTGATGAATGTTTTCACCAAAAAACTGACAGCCGCGATACCTGCATTGCTGCTATGCGCATCATTTAGTGGAGTTACAACCATGAGTTATGCTGATACAAACAACCCGAACGCACCCGTTTCGCTGGTCAAAAAGTGGGACAAAACCTTTCCTGAAAGTACCAACGTTGATCACCGTAAAGTGACCTTTCAGAACCGCTACGGCATCACTTTAGTCGGGGATCTCTATCTTCCGAAGGATCGCGGTGAGCGAAAGCTGGCAGCCGTGGCCGTCAGCGGGCCTTTCGGTGCGGTCAAAGAACAGTCCAGCGGCCTGTACGCGCAGACGCTGGCTGAACAGGGATTTGTTACCCTCGCGTTTGATCCTTCATACACGGGCGAAAGTGGCGGCTACCCGCGTAATGTGGCGTCTCCAGATATCAATACCGAGGATTTCAGTGCAGCGGTTGATTTCTTGGGTCTGCAAAAAGAGGTGGATCGTAACCGAATCGGGCTGCTCGGTATTTGTGGCCTGGGCGGCATGGCGTTAAACGACGCCGCTATGGATACCCGCGTTAAAGCCGTGGCAACCAGCGTGATGTATGACATGAGCCGCGCGATGGGTCATGGTGTGGGCGATGGCAAAGACCGCTACACCACCGCCGATCGTCGTGCTGTGTTGCAGTATCTGAACGCGCAGCGCTGGAAGGATGCGGAGAGCGGCACTTTCACGGCTGGCAGTCACGACATCTATGCCGACGAAAACGGTAAAGCCAGCGCCTCTGAGCGTATTCTGCCGGAAACGTTACCCGCTAATCCAAATCCAGTTTTGAAGGAGTTTTTTGATTATTACCGAATGCCGCGTGGTTTCCATGCACGCTCGGTTAACTCAACCGGCGCATGGAATGCAACCATGCCGCTGTCGTTTATGAATATGCCGCTGCTGAGCTATGCAAATGAAATCACTATCCCCGCGCTTGTTGTGACCGGTGAAAAAGCCCATTCACGTTATTTTGCTGAAGATGCCTTTAAAGCGATCGGGAGCAAAGAGAAAGAGCTGGTAATTATTCCAGGGGCAAACCATGTGGACTTATATGACAACGTTGCTGGAAAGATCCCGTTTGCTAAATTTGAACAATTTTTTAAATCAAATTTAAACTAACTTACTGAAATAATGCATGTTTACCATGCCACCTGTAATCCTCGGGTGGCGTTAACCTGTCTGATGTAACGCAGGGAATTGATAATGTCTACCGAAAGTCTTCAACCTCCACACAATAAAATCCATGCGTATTGGGGCGGCGTATTTGCCATGACGCTCTGCGTTTTTGTGCTGATCGCTTCTGAGTTTATGCCTGTAAGTCTACTGACGCCCATTGCCAGCGATTTGCACGTCACGGAGGGGCTGGCAGGACAGGGCATCGCCATTTCAGGCGCGCTGGCGGTGCTAACCAGCCTGACAATTTCCCGCATTGCCGGGGATCTCAATCGTAAATATCTTCTGCTGGAGCTGACAATTCTGATGGCGGTATCAGGAATGATTGTCGCGCTGGCGGCCAGCTATCCGATTTATATGTTGGGGCGGGCGCTGATTGGTATCGTGATTGGAGGATTCTGGTCAATGTCGGCAGCGACGGCCATTCGGCTGGTGCCGCAGCATCAGGTTCCCCGCGCGCTGGCGATTTTTAACGGCGGGAACGCATTGGCCACGGTTGTCGCGGCACCGTTGGGTAGCTATCTCGGGGCGACCGTTGGATGGCGGGGTGCCTTTTTATCTCTCGTACCGCTGGCGATAGTGGCGTTCATCTGGCAATGCATCAGCCTGCCTTCAATGGAAAGCGATAATCAACGCAAACCACAGGGATCGGCACTCCGTCTATTTAGAGTCTCAACCGTAGCAACGGGGCTGCTGGCCTGCGGACTGTTCTTTATGGGGCAGTTTGCCTTGTTTACCTACGTGCGGCCGTTTTTGGAAAAAGTGACCAGAGTGAGTGCTTCTGGCTTGTCGTTGATTTTGCTTGCTATAGGTGCAGCAGGTTTTATCGGCACCATGATTGTTTCGACCTTCCTGAACGCAAGGTTTTATCCGACATTAATCATGATACCTCTGGTTATGGCAGCGATTGCGGGAACGTTACTCTTGTTCGGTCACAGCATGTGGGTTGTTGCCGTTTTGCTAAGCCTGTGGGGAATGCTTGCGACCGCCGCGCCAACCGGATGGTGGACATGGATCGCACGGACGCTGCCCGAAGATGCAGAGGCGGGTGGGGGCTTAATGGTTGCTGTCATCCAACTCTCCATTGCGCTGGGTTCAACAGCAGGAGGTCTGATATTCGACATACTGGGATGGCAAAGTGCTTTCGGCTTGAGTGGTTTATTACTGCTTGGTGCGGTCGCAATGACGTTTGTGATATTTCGTCAAGATTATACGTCACTGAAGAAAGCCGCCGTACGCGACTGAGAGAACAGCAGCGAGTCAGGCACTATTGCACAAAGCTTATTACCGGATTAGCGGCTCAGATGTATTGCTAATCCGGTTCATCAGACCAGCTACATACTCATCGATATGGCGTAACACCTAACGTCAGGGCATTACGCCATATCATTTGCAAAACACGCCTAGGCTTTTCTCTTACTCTCGTGGTTGTCTAATTGCTGGCTGAACTCTTCCGCTGAACAGCGTTGCTGTAAAGCTTCCAGTAACAACTGCTGTTGTGTTTTGGGGACCAGTCCTCCCAGTGGTGGATCGGTATCCAGATTGGTCGGGAAGGAGTAGCCTTCACCGCTCGCCGCCACAATTGCCTGTAATTCTTCATCGCTCAGATCTTTACTCAGCAGTGTTGGATAAATCGCTTCCATCACTTTAACGTGATTCACTTTCTCCATGGTTTTGCCAAATGCGGAAGAGACCTGCAGCAAATTGGCCGTACGCACGTGATCCTGCGTGACATTATTGCCGGCGGCATGAAACAGAGCCGGATTGAAGAACAGCCCATCACCTTTTTGCAGCGGCAACTGAATGGCATGCTGCTGGAAGAATTCAATAAAGCGCGGATCGCGCCATGCCAGATATCCCTCGGCATACTGCTGCGACCAGGGCAAAAGTTGCGTTGGACCTGATTCAATCGGCATATCACTGTGAGCCACCGCGCCCTGAAGCGTCAGATATTGCGACAGAATCTGCAACGGCAGAGGGAAGCGAGCAACCACGTCATTTACCTGGAAACCGAGATGGTAATCCCGATGCGGCTGTTGCGCTTTACCGCCCGGACGCACCTGATTGACCTGCGCCGTAATTTCATATCCCGGCCCGACCCAGGCTTCACAAATCAGCGCCAGCAAAGGATTGCTGTAGTAATCGATGAAGGCATCAGCATCCCGCTCTGCCACTTTTTGCAGTGCATTCCAGATACGCCCGTTACTGCCCGCTTTGGCAAAGTGATCGCCGCCGCCGCCCTTTGCCGCTTCACTGGCGAGGATATCCTCAAAGACGTTACTGCTGCGATCAACGGCTGAGACATCGCCATATAACCCCTGAACCACCAGAACACCGGGGCCGCTGGACAATGCACGATGCAGTTCAGCCAGCATGTTTTGACGGTCTGCTGTTGCAGCCGCCAGCAGGTCGTCACGATGATAGATCAGCACATTTTTATCAGCCGAACGTGCCAGCGGGAAATCGTCTTTACGCAGGGTTTGCGCGCAAATCGTGGCGAAATCGTCGAGCGAAATATGACTGTCGTTAATGTAGATATTCTTCATTTTTTTGCCTCACAGAGTCAGAGCTTGTGATGGCTGGAAGCCACCGTTATCACCACAACCAACCACACTTTGATCGAAATCGATCACCGCACCCGTCATCATTCCTGACTCCTCAGAAAGGAGAAATGCGACGCCACGCGCGACTTCGGCTGGCTTGAGCAGACGACCAAAAGGCTGCGCCTGCTCAGCGTTGCGAAGCCAGTTTTCATCAGCGTCATGATATTGCCGCTGGATGTCGTGCTCGTGTGGCGTATCCATCCAGCCAATATTCAGACCGTTTACCCGGATGCGATTGCGCATGGCGCTGAAGGCCACGTTTTTAGTCAGTGTGACCAGCGCACCTTTGGATGCGGCGTATGCCGTTAAGAAGCTCTGACCGCCATGAGAAGTCATGGTGATGATATTGACGATGCTGCCTTCAATGCCTTTGGCAATCATCAGTTTGATCGCTGCCTGCATCAGGAAAAAAGGCGCGCGAACGTTGACGGCCATAATCGCATCAAATAATTCCGGGGAAGTGTTGAGGATGGTGCCGCGATCGGACATGCCTGCGCAATTCACCAGCCCGTGCAGGGTTCCAAACGCCTTTTCTGCGGTCGCCACTACTATTTCGCAGGCTTCTGGCGAGCTGATATCTGCTTCAACAAATATCACTTCACAACCGGTTTGACTGAGAATATCCACCTGTTCGTGTCCGGCTTTAACATTACGACCGCAAATCACAATGCCCCGGGCTCCGCGAATTGCCAGAAGACTGGCAACGGCTGCGCCTAATCCCTGTGTTCCGCCGGTCACGACGAACACTTTGTTTTTAAATCTGCTGCTGTCACTCAGGCTCATTTCATGTCCTTTGTTATTTTGGGTGAGGTAAGGTCTGTCCACTTGCTCACAGTGACCTTAGCAATTACATTCGATTAACAATACGGCGACATAACCTCAAAAAGACCTCAACTTATGGCAAGGTCATTCTCCATTAAGCAAATCGCGGCACAGTCTGGCGTCAGCAAAGCCACGGTCGACAGAGCATTGCATCAACGCGGCAGTGTCAGTCCACGCACTGCCCGACGCATTGCTCAGGCGATCCGCGACCTGGAATTACAGCAGCGCGCCAGCCTGGCAAGCGGTC
>NZ_DALYOQ010000041.1:5432-28701 GCF_031974595.1 Pantoea sp. CTOTU46764
CGCACGCTACCGATCGATCTGGTGATGCACGCGCCAGAGCGATTCAGTTCGTTAGTGCTAGCGGCGCTGCTTAGTCAAATCAACAGCTTCGCGCCTTTCCGACTGACGTTGCGTTGCCACATTTTTGAAGAGATCTCGCCTGAAGATATGCAGCGTGAGCTGCGCCGCTGTGGCAATGACAGTTATGGCGTGTTGCTCAAAGCAAGCGATCACCCTTTGCTCAAGAATACGATTGCGGAGCTGGCGGCCCTCAACGTGCCGGTGGTAACGCTCGTTACTGATTTACCGTCAAGCGAGCGCATCAGCTATGTCGGCATGGATAATGAAGGTGCCGGTCGAACGGCGGCCTGGCTGATGTCGCGGTGGCTGCCTGCTGCAGTGCAAACGGTCGCCGTTGTGATCAGCAGCACGGGCTTCCGCGGGGAAGAGCAGCGCATGGAGGGCTTCATTCAGGCGTTGAGTCAGCGAGCGCCGTATTTGAAGATTAAAGCTGTCAGTGAAGGTTACGGTATCGATTCACTCACTTTTACCCAGATGTGCACAGCGCTGGAACAGGATCCCTCGATCCAATCTATTTACAGCGTGGGGGGTGGAAATGGTGCCATTTTGCAGGCTTTTTCAGCGATGCACCGCGAGGTAAACGTTTTCATTGGCCATGATCTGGATGAAGAAAATCGCCGGCTACTCGCTGCTGAAGAGATGGATGCGGTGATTGACCATGATCTTCATGAAGATGCGCGATCGGCGTTTAAAGCAATCCTGCGTTTTCAAGGCTTTTTGCCCGAAGCCGAAGATGAAACGGCATCATCACGCGTTCTTGTCGTCACGCCGTTCAATATTTGAGGCACTAGCGATGGCTAAGTGGCAATATCGACGCCAAACCGCTATTGCTCTGAGGATTTTGATATGACCACCTTTCACAAACTCAATGCCATCAGCCTGCGTGGCCAGCCTATCTCAATGGCCGATTTCACCGGCAAGCTGGTTCTGGTGGTTAACACCGCCAGCCATTGTGGATTCACGCCACAATATGCCGGTCTCGAAGCACTTTACAAAAAGCACGCCGCTCAGGGGCTGGTGATCCTGGGGTTCCCCTGTAACCAGTTCGGTAAGCAGGAACCCGGCAGCGCCGATGATATCGCGCAGACCTGCCAAATTAACTACGGTGTGAGCTTTCCGATGTTTGAGAAAGTTGAGGTCAACGGCGCCGCAACGCATCCGGTTTTTCGCTATCTAAAAGACGAATTGCCCGGCGTGCTGGGAGGGCGCATCAAGTGGAACTTCACTAAGTTTCTCATCGGACGTGATGGCAAACCGCTCAAGCGTTTTGCGCCAATCACCACTCCGGAGAAAATGGAAGCCGCAATCCTTGCTGTACTAGAAAGCTAATAGTGATTCCGTCTCTCGACGTCCGAAATGTGCGAGCTATCACAATTAACAACATTTCTTTTTAAGCACTGAGCCTGTTTCTACCTTAAACATCCCCTGCATGTCACGGTTTGTGACATGATAAACGTCATAAATGACATGCCAGGATGTTTAAATATATGTTTGACGCAAGAAAGTTATCCACTCTAAACGCCCTCGAAAGCTGCGTGCACAATTATATTATCAAAAACATTAATGCCGTTATTTATATGACGATAAGGGAGCTTGCCGATAATTCGGGTGTGTCTACCGCAACGGTTCTGCGATTCTGTAAAAAAATGGATTTCAAAGGTTACTCAGAACTCAAAGCCAGTATGAAGTTACACCTGAACAGAAATAGCACATTACTTATTCCTCATGGCGCTGAGGAAATATTAACCTTTTTTAAAAGCATCAGAAACGATGAGTTTGATGAGATGATTAAGCAGGCAGCAGAGTATATTCGTGATGCAGAACGGGTGTTCTTTGCCGGCGCTGGCAGCTCTGGCACGCTTGGCAGGTATGGCGCCCGTTTCTTCTCTAACATGGGCAAGTTCAGCAATCACATTGACGATCCCTATTACCCGGTGAGCTCGGACATGGTGCAGAGTTCAGTGGCTATCGTGCTTTCTGTCTCTGGCGAAACACCTGAAATAGTGAAGCTTGCCAGACAATTTGTTATTCACCATTGCAAAGTGATTGCGATAACCTGTAATCCTGATTCAACCCTGGCAAAACTCGCTGACTTTATTGTTCCCTATCATGTGTCCCGCATTTTAATTGATAACGAATACGATATTACCACGCAGGTTCCGGTTATTTTTATTCTTGAATCAATAGGCAGAAAACTGGTGGTGAATAATGTCAGTGAGATGTCACGTGGTGTGACATTTTTGTAATTGTCGACCGGTTATAACATATTGTGACTTCGTGACATTGCCGAAGCGATTTTCTAACATTGCCGCGATGAGTTCGCCTCTGACGGACTGAATTCCCTCTGGCAATGGAAGAAAACCATGGCAATAAATTATACGGATTCTGCGAAAGAGATCTTAAAGCTGATAGGTAGCGATAATAACGTGATAAGTGTCACGCATTGCGCCACACGTCTGAGGTTTGTGCTTAAAGATTATGCTCTGGTCGAGGTTGAATCACTCAAGCGGGTGAAAGGGGTGATTACCGCGATGCAGGCCAGCGGCCAGATGCAGGTGGTTATCGGCAATCACGTCGGTGATGCTTACCGCGAAGTGCAAAATCTACTCAATATCGATGAAAGTGTTGCGGTAACACCGCCTAATGTCGGTATTGTTAGCCGCGTTATGGATATCATCTCCAGCATCTTTGCGCCTTTCCTCTATCCGCTGGCAGCCTGCGGTGTGCTGCAGGGCATCATTTCGCTGCTGACCGCCATCGGCTGGATGGATCCGGCAAGCGGCACCTATCGCATTCTTAATTTTGTTTCGTGGACCGGCTTTACCTTCCTGCCCGTCATGGTGGCTTTTACCGCCGCAAAAAAATTCAACGTGAATCCGTTTACAGCGGTAATCGCCGCCTGTGCGTTGGTGTCGCCGGACTACCTGAATATGCTGACGGCCAACAAAATACTCACCGCCAACTCTGCCGATCCGGCGGTGCAGGCTTTGATGCAGAGCGCGGTTGAAAATCCGGCTATTTCAAAGGTGCTGGTGGAGATTGCTGGCATTCCGCTGGATGCTGCGCCACTGACCTTTATGGGCTTGCCGGTTCAGTATCTGAGTTACACCTCGTCGGTGATCCCGATTATTTTGATGGTTTGGGGCATGTCGTATGTTCAGCGCTTCTTTGAGCGCCTGCTGCCGATGGTGATACGCAACCTGTTCACGCCGATGTTCTGCCTCGCCATTATGGTTCCTCTCACGCTGCTGGCATTTGGTCCGGTCGGTAACATGATTGGTGGCGCTATCGGTGGCGTCTATAACACGCTCTATCACCTCAGTCCTTCTGTTGCCGGATTTGTGGTCGGTGCCTTGTGGATGCCGCTGGTTACATTAGGCGTGCATTGGGGCATTACGCCCGTAACCGTCGGCAACTATGCAACCTTGGGCTACGACACCTTTACCGGATTACAAGCCTCTGCGGTATTTGGCATGGCGGGTGCGGTGCTTGGCGTCTATCTGAAGGCAAAAGATGCTGAGCTTAAGCGCATGGCGCTCTCTGCAGGTGTGACGGCGCTGTTCGGCATCACTGAACCCGCCATTTACGGTGTGGCATTACGCCTCAAAAGGCCAATGATCTGTGGCTGCCTCGCGGGTGCTGCTGGCGGCATGATTGCCGGTGCATTCAACGCGGTATCATGGAGTTACTGCATTCCAGGTATTGCCGTCCTGCCGGTGTTCTTTAAAGAAGGGCACATGACACAGTTCCTTGGCTTCCTGATATCCATTTTCGTTGCATTCGTTTTGGGCATGGTCTTCTCCTGGCTAGCGGGATTCAAAGAAGACAGCCAGCCTGACGTCCGCCCTGTGCCGCAGCCTGGCACCATCTGATCAAGAGATACTTATTATGAATAATCAATTCCCAGAAAATTTCATGTGGGGCGGCGCGGTTGCCGCTCACCAGGTTGAAGGTGCGTGGGATAAAGGCGGAAAAGGCCCGAGCATTGTCGATGTGCTGACCAGCGGGGCGCACGGCGTTGATCGCGTTATCACCTCGGGCATTCAGGATGACTGCTTTTATGCCAATCACGAGGCATCCGACTTTTACCATCGTTATCCTGAAGACATCGCGCTGCTGGCCGAAATGGGCTTCCGCTGCTTCCGCACCTCAATTGCATGGTCGCGTATTTTTCCGCGCGGCGATGAAGCTTTACCGAACCAAGAGGGGCTGCGTTTTTACGATGCATTATTTGATGAGCTGTTGAAATACGGGATTGAACCCGTTATTACGCTGTCCCATTTTGAAATGCCCAATTTCCTGGTCACCGAATATGGCGGCTGGAAAAGTAGAAAGGTTTTGGACTTCTTTGTTCGCTTCAGCGCGGTAGTTATTGAACGCTTCCAGCACAAAGTAAAATACTGGATGACCTTCAATGAAATTAATAATCAGCGCAACTGGAAAACCCCGCTTTTCGGTTATTGCTGTTCCGGTGTTATTTTCACCCACGAGCCTAATCCTGAAGAGTGCATGTATCAGGTTCTGCATCATCAATTTGTTGCCAGTGCTCAAGTGGTGAAGTTAGGACACGACATTAATCCTGAACTGAAAATTGGCTGCATGATCGCCATGGTGCCGCTGTATCCGTTTTCCTGTCACCCAGATGATGTGATGTATGCCCAGGAAGCGATGAGGGAACGATTCCTTTTTAGTGATGTTCACATGCGCGGCCATTATCCGTCTTATATCCTCAATGAATGGCAGCGTAAGGGATACCATATTGCGATGGAGACTGATGATGCGCAGATTCTGCGCGAAGGATGTACCGATTACATCGGGCTAAGCTATTACATGAGTAATGCGGTCAGTAAAGAAAATGCCGGCAGCGGGACCGCACTTTCAGGATTCGAAGGAAGCGTGCCGAATCCACACGTTAAAGCTTCCGATTGGGGCTGGCAGATCGATCCGGTCGGCCTGCGTTATGTGCTGAATATTCTTTATGAGCGTTACGAAAAGCCGCTTTTCGTGGTTGAAAACGGTTTTGGTGCCATCGACAAATTGGATGAAAAGGGCGAGGTCAATGACGACTACCGCATCGACTATCTGCGCGCGCATATTGAACAGATGAAGAAAGCCGTCACCGAAGATGGTGTCGATCTTATGGGATATACTCCTTGGGGATGTATTGACTGTGTATCCTTTACCACTGGCCAATACAGCAAGCGTTATGGCTTTATCTACGTAAATAAAAACGATGATGGTAGCGGAGATTTTGCCCGCTCGAAGAAGAAGAGTTTTGACTGGTATCGCCGGGTCATCGCCAGCAACGGCGAAGAACTCTAACAAAATTAGGTGCGACAAGGATGTCGCACCTACAAAATTTTTAAGGCTTCTCTTTCTCTTCTTCAGCCGGAATCAGCGGTTCATCAATGGCGATGGATGAATTAGATTTCAGCAGCTGAATATCCAGAATCACGTAGGTCATAGTGGTAATGAATAACGAAATCACGCTGCCAATCACGCCGCTGGTGGTGAAGGTGAAATAGTTATACATCACCACCCAGGTCACACAAATAAACAGCGCCAGCGCAACGTTAATTGCCGACTGCGAATAATCGGTGGTGCGTGATCCCATTTCATTAATTTGCCGAATGAAATTCGCGCCGCTGTATTTCTCCAGCACAAAAATTCCCTGTTCCCAATTACGCAAACGACGTGCGCCGCTGCGGGTGAGAAATACGTAGAGCAGCGAGACAAATAAACCGGAGAAGGCGATCAGTACCGGCACCGCTTCCAGCGCATAAGCGAGGCTTTTATGGCTGGATGCCTGCGGCGTGAGATCCAAAGTTAATGACGCACCCAGCGCGGCATATAAAAACACAAACAGCAGCAGAAACAGCGCGTTGCGTCGCCAGTCGAGATCGGCTTCGTGATCCTTCTGCTGACGTGCGCTGTGCAGCGCCTGCTGTAATAACGTGGCAGTGGTGGATGCGGTGTCAATACTCTCAATCTCTTCACCCAACAAGCGGTGTATAAACGGCTGATCGGCCGGTTCAATGGTAATGCGCATAGATTTCTCGGTGACGTAACGATCAAAGGCGTCAGTGTAACGTAAATCGTCTGGCTCGCGCAGAATCTGCGAGTAAGCGCGCAATTTTCCATCTATGTTTCGGCTCGCATTGCACATTATTTGTACAATTAATGGGCGGTTATTACTGACCGCGTAAATCACGACGGAGTAACGAGCTATGTCGTATGTTGATGGTTTTGTCGTAGCGGTGCCGGAAGCCAATAAGGAGGATTATCGCGCCATGGCGGCCAAAGCCGCGCCGCTGTTTAAAGAGTTTGGCGCCACGCGTATCGTCGAGTGCTGGGCAGACGATGTGCCTGAAGGCACGCAGACCGATTTCTATCGCGCGGTAAAAGCCGAAGAGGGCGAAACGGTGGTTTTCAGCTGGATCGAATATCCCTCGCGAGAAGCGCGTGACGCCGCCAATGCCAAAATGATGTCCGATCCGCGCATGAAAGAGATGGGCGAGAATATGCCGTTCGACGGTAAACGCATGATTTATGGCGGATTCGCGATTTTGCTGGAGGAGTAGTTGAGCGCTAAGGCGTTGAGATGGTCGCCATGAATGGCGACCCTACGACTTGGCGCTCTATCTCCGTCCGATATCATTTATGATCTTCAAAATCTGAACTGACCCTTAAGCGATTGGCGCTCGCAGATTATTCGGGTAACGTGGAATGCTTAACTTTGTTACCTACAAATAATTACCGCACGCTAAGTTGCAGGAGAGTCAGTCCATGGCCGTAAATTCAAACATCGTCGGCATTGTCAGCGATGAGTTCACCAATCCCAATACCGTAAAACTGCTCAATGAAGTTACGCGCCAGCTGAATGCACGCGGCTTGATTACGCTGCTGCTCAATGCCAATTCCCGTGAAAGTTATCAAAGCGCGCTTCATAACGCCGCGCAACTTCCTGTCAGCGCTTTAGTGTTTCTGACCTCGCTGTTTAGCGATGAGTTGAGTGTGGCAGCCGATATCCTGCCGCAGGCCAAAACCGTCCATCTCAGCCACAGCGCCAGCGCGGATGCCAACGTCGTGATTGCCGATGGTTATGACGCAGGTGCAGAGATGGGATTGTTGCTGCTGTCGCAAGGTCATCAACGGTTCGGCTTTATGCACAGCCAGCAAAACAGCGCGACTGCGCGCCAGCTGGATGGTTTTGTCGCCAGCCTGCAAGCAGAACAGAAAGAACTGAAAATCGAGCTCTCTGCCGGTGGCAACGATCGCGAGCTGGCTTATCAGGCGATGATGGCGTATTTGAAGAAAACGCGTGCTGCCGAGCGCATCAATGCGCTGTTCTGCGAAAGCGATGTGTTGGCGTTTGGTGCGTTACAAGCGGTGCGTGACTTCGCACAAGGTGCTCATGTTGCGGTGGTGGGTTTTGATGATGTCGATGAAGCGCGCGCGTCAACCTGGCATCTCACCAGTTGGGCGCAGCGTCGTGATTTGCTGGTGGCTGAAGCGTTGAATCGTTTATTGGAGAACCGCGCCGATACCAGTAACGCCTTGCAGCAGGGCGAGTTACAGGTGCGCCATTCGCATCACGGCAAGCCTGTGCCGGGCGAAATGTCGCAGTGCGGCTGTGCGATTCGGCATTGATAGCAAGAACCAGCGGTGCGCATTGCTGCGCACCAAATTTCTATTTACACCGCAAATGAATATTCGACACACGCTGACAGCTGCACAAAGGGCCCAGCCAAGGTTTGATTATGGTGCGCAATAATCTGCTCAGCGCTCAGCACGCCGTTATCCACCGAAGTATGTCCATCCTCAATCAGCACAACGCGAAAACCTAAATCTGCGGCAGCACGACAAGTGGTATCCACGCAGTATTCACTCTTCATTCCAACAATCACTAACTCTTGAATATCGGCACTTTTCAGGGCTGACAGTAATTCAGTTTCGCGGAAACAGTTGGGATAGCGCTTCACAAATACCCGATCGTGCGATGCATCCATCTGCAGTTCAGGAATCAATTGAGTCAGCGGACCGCTTTCGGCGAAGGGCGATCCATCCGGTCCGGTGTGGCGAGCGAAGAAAACCGGCGCATGCGCTTGATGGGCTAACGCGATCAGCTGATTGATATTGGCTAAAACAGATTCCGCCGCATAGGGCGCTGGCGTAGCGTGAAATAACCCATTCTGCATATCAATGACTAACAAGGCTTTATGTTGTGGCTGCATGGTGTGTCTCCTTTCTGCATGCTATGAACGGAGACCATTCCCCGTCCAGTGATTGACGGGGCTGAGGATGCTGGAGCTTATCTCTTCGCTACAGATGCACACACGCCGCCGCCATATGCGGTGGTGGTAGTGGTTTCTGTGATTAACGCGTTGAAGATAGACATAAAAGTTCGCCAGAATGTGGTGTGAGCGTTGAATCTAACAGAGTGCCAGAAGAAAACAAGGGTGAAGTGTTAACAGCTATGAAACCAAAAGGCGAACGCGGGTTAACCGGCGTTCGCCCAATGTTTAATGCTTAGTGCCATTACCTGAACCGTCACGATTGCGGAAAATATGCGTCACGTTGTCGGTATTTTTGATCGCCACTCCGCTCGACTGCGGTGTTTCAATATGATTCATCACTTCCGACATCGCGCGACTTAGTGCTTGCTGGCGCGGTGGATCGCGCTCAATCGACGCCATCCCACGCAATTTATCCAGCAACGCGCGAGGTGAAAGCGGGCCGGATTTTTTCAGCAACTGTAAAATTGCATCGCCCATGATGATGTCGGTGAGCCGTTCTTCATCACTTCTGTACATAGATTCTCTCTGGTTACCGCGGCAGACCTGCGGCAAATAACAAAGTGGATTCAGTCTTAACCGGGCGCGAATGAGGCGGAAACCACTTGGTTAATTCTCAGGACAGCAGCGCCTGGTTTAGGATTCTCGTTCTACAGAAAACATCAGTCCAATTAACTGCTGATAGTGAATTTCTGCTTCAGTACCGCGCGCTTGTTCCATACGACACAGCAACTTAGTACACAGGGTTTTACGGCTTAGCGTCCGTCCTGAACGTAAGATTTCAACCACAATCTGCCCCAGCGTTTCCTGCTGCGAAGGCAAAGAGGCTTCTTTGAAGTAGCGCGCAATAGCTTCCGACGCCGTGGAAAAGTTACGATCCTGACGCATGGTTCCATCCTTAAGGTTGACGTATAACTTTAGCCAACAAACTTATACAAGTTTAATTGATATGTACAGGAATATGGCGAATCAGCTACGCAGCAATTTGGCCAAAAGTGCTAAGTTATTGTTAACAATAACTTAAGGAAAGGGTAGGCAATGCTGAGTGTATTCCGCGCAATACTCGTCACTTAAGCGTCTTTAGGTCGCCATGAATGGCGACCCTACAAAGGCTTGGCGCGTTTTTTGTAGGGTGCACATTCATGCGCACCTTCATACCAACGTTTTGATTCCATCAGCCATCCGTCGATCGCGTCAGCGTTTCCCAGCAATCTATCTCTGCGCTTAATGATTCAATCTTCCGCCGTACCAACCCCAAAGCATCACTGCCCAGCAACAGATGCGCCGGGGGATTGCTGCTTTCGATCACCTCCAGCATCGCGCTGGCGGCTTTGAGCGGATCGCCCAACTGCTTGCCGCTCTTCTCCTCACGCGCCTGGCGAATCGGGTCGAACAGCGCGTCATAGTCGGCGATGCTGCGTGCGCTACGCACCATCGAACGACCGGCCCAATCGGTGCGAAACGATCCCGGAGCAACGGCGGTCACGTGGATGTTGAAGGGCGCCAGCTCTTTGTTCAGAGTTTCCGAAATCCCTTCCAGCGCAAACTTGCTGCCGCAGTAATAGCTGATGCCGGGCATGGTGATAAAACCGCCCATCGAGGTGATGTTGATAATGTGGCCCTGACGGCGCTGGCGCATAAAGGGCAGCAAGGCTTTTATCATCGCCACCGCGCCAAACACGTTGACATCAAACTGACGGCGCATTTCTTCAAGTGATGACTCTTCCATCACCCCTTCATGACCGTAACCGGCGTTATTTACCAATACATCAATCGGGCCAACCTGGGATTCAACATCGTCAATCACCGCATCAATGGCGGCGTAATGGGTGACATCCAACTCATAGGCGAAAGCATTTTCCGCATGCAAACCTTCAAACTCAGCCTTTGCCGCAGCATTGCGCACCGTACCGACCACGCGATAGCCACGACTAAGCGCAACTTGTGCCAGTGAGCGCCCAAATCCGCTGCTGACGCCAGTAATGAATAATGTTTTAGCCCTGGACATTTGCGGGTTCTCCTCAAAAAGTAGAGGATGCATAATAATCTGACGATTAAACGGCAATAAGACCTTATCTTGTATATTCCTTGCCTAATCTTATGAAGGTGATATTGCGCGATGAAAGAAACGCTCCAGCAGCAAACGGTAGAACTGCTTAAAACGCTAGCGCCGCAGAAAGGTTACAACCTTACTGCGCTGCCGGACGTGCGCATCCTGCGTTCCGATCGGCCGCTGGCGCGCACGCCGGTGCTGTACGATCCGGGCATCGTGATTGTGTGTCAGGGATCGAAGCGTGGTTTCTTTGGCGATCAAGTCTATCTGTACGATGAGCAACATTATTTGGCGGTTTCGGTGCCGGTGCCTTTTACCATGGAAACAGCGGCGTCAGCGGAATATCCGCTGCTGGCGATTTATCTGCATCTCGACTTCACTGTTGCGACTGAATTGCTGTTGCAGCTGGAGCAGCAGGACGTGACGTTTGAGAGCCAGGCAGCGCAGAGCATGATGTCGAGTCTGATGGATCAGACGCTGCGCGAGACGGTATGGCGCTTTCTCACCACGCTAAATCATCCGCTGGACGCAAAGATGCTTGGCCCCGCGCTGGTACGTGAACTCTATTATCGCGTGCTGACCGGTGCGCAGGGCAGCGCGATGCGAGCGGCGCTCACCTTGCAAGGGCAATTTGGCAAAGTGGGCAAAGCGCTGAGCCATATTCACGCGCACTATGCACAGCCGCTAACGCTCGGACAACTGGCAGCGTTGGCGGGCATGAGCGTGCCCACATTTCACACCCATTTCAAAAGCATCACCAATCAGCCGCCGATGCAGTATGTGAAGTCGGTACGATTGCATCAGGCGCGCATGCTGATGGTGCGTCAGGAGATAACTGCAGCAGCGGCCAGCCATGCGGTGGGCTATGAAAGCGCTTCGCAGTTTAATCGCGAGTTCAAACGTCTGTTTGGTTTGCCGCCAGCAGAAGAGATAAAACGCATGCAGCGTAACTTTGCCGTGCCGCCGGCGCACGAGCCATCGCGATTCGTTTCCTCACATTAATGCCAGTCTATGCTATAAATGATAACCATTATCATTTTTGGCGTGAGGCACAGGATGCAGTCAGAACAGGAAAATGCGTTAAGCGCGGATTGTTGTATCGTTGGCGGCGGTCCGGCGGGATTGATGCTGGGCTATTTACTGGCGCGCGCGGGTTTACGCGCCGTGGTAATCGAGAAGCATCCCGACTTCCTGCGCGATTTTCGCGGCGACACCATTCATCCTTCAACGCTGGAGATCATGCGCCAGCTTGGCTTACTGGATGAGCTGCTGACCTTACCGCATCAACGCGCGGAGAAGCTGCAAGCGGAAGTGGCTGGTGAAGAGATCACTATGGCCGATTTCTCACGTTTGCCGGTTCAGTGCCGCTTTATCGCCTTTATGCCGCAGTGGGATTTTCTCAACTTTCTTGCTAAAAAAGCTGCTGAATTTCCGGGGTTTACTCTGCTGCAATCCACCGCATTTGATGACTTTATTTATGAGGATGGCGCAATCAGTGGCGTTAAAACGTTACAGGGTAACGAGCGTCACATTATTCGTACTTCATTAGTGATAGGCGCAGATGGCCGCAATTCGCAGGTCAAAGCTAAAGCCGGATTAACCGGTCAAAGCTTTGGTGCGCCACGCGATGTATTGTGGTTTAGGCTGGAGAAACATCCTGACGATCCGCAGCTGGGTATGGGACATAAAGGGCCTAAGCAGAACTTCATTGTCATCGATCGCGGTGATTACTGGCAGTGCGGTTACACCATCCAGAAAAATCAGTTCGACGAGTTAAAACTGGCGGGTTTGGACGCGCTGAAAAGCACCATGGCGCAGGTGGCACCCTTCAGCGCAGAGCGCATGGCGGAAGTCGATGAGTGGGACAAACTCAAGCTATTGTCAATTCGCATCGACCGCCTTGATCACTGGATGAAACCCGGCGTGCTCTGTATCGGCGATGCTGCGCATGCGATGTCGCCGATTGGCGGGGTTGGGGTTAACCTGGCGATTCAGGATGCGGTGGCCGCAGCCAATTTGCTGACCAAACCGCTGCAGCAGGGGAATGTTGCCTTACAGGATCTGCAAAAAGTGCAGCGGCGCCGCCAGTTTCCAACGGTCGCCACCCAGTTCCTGCAAATCAAAATGAGCAGCAACAAACGCAAACGCACCACACCGAGCAAAGTGCCACAGATGATCAGCCGCTTTCCGTTCCTGCGCCACCTGTTTGGTCGCTTAATTGGCCTCGGATTCCGCACCGAAAAGCCGCGTTATTTATAACCGGCAAAAAAAAGCCCGCTAAGCGCGGGCCAGGTAAACGTTACCAATCTGAAATTCTCGTAGCAACGCATTGCTGTGTGTTGCGTCGCTATAATAGCAACATAACGCAGGTTGTGCAGGAAATGATCAGCGAGAAAATTTTGTGCTAAGGATAAGCATTACGCTTGCTGCACGCGCGTTGACCACCAGCACATTAGCGATCCGACGCTAACCATCGCGGTGCCTTGCCAGAAAGCGATGGTCAGATGCGAGCGCAATATAAAGACGGCGAGAAGCGATGAGATGATCGGAATGAAGTAGGACGCGGCGGCCAAAATGGTGACGTTGCCATGCAGAATGCCAACATTCCATGCAGCATAGCCAAAGCCCATCGCCATCGCAGCCAGCGCCAGACTGATGCAAACCCCAACGGATAACACAAAAGGCGGTTGTGGCGAGAGCAAAAACTTTAGCCACAGCGTCAGTGCGGTCAGGATAAAGAACAGCGTTATGCCATTGCTGCCGTTAGCCATTTTTTTGGTTACCACACAATACACCGCCCAGATAACCGCGCCGCTTAAGGCCAGGCCGTAACTCAACGGATTATCCATCACGTTTTGGGCGATCTCGCTGAATGAAAAACCCTGATCGCCGCCCAAAACGCGACAAATGCCCGCAACCGCCAGCAACACACCCGGAATAATAAGCGGATGAGCTTGTTGCCGATTCACTATCACCGCTAAAACGATGGTCAAACTTGGCCACAGATAATTGACCATGCCGACTTCAATCGCCTGGCGTCCGCTGTGGGTAAAGCCTAGTGAAAGCGACAGGCAGAGTTCATAACAGACGAACAGTACGCTGCCGATAATCAAATAGCGGCGCGGAAAAGAGCGCAGTTTTGGCAAGCCAACGGTGAAAATCAGCAAAACCGCGCTGGCACTGTAGATCAGCGCCGCACCGCCCACCGGGCCAAATCCTTCGCTGACAGTTTTAATCAGTCCTACAATCGCGCTCCACAGCAGAATGGCCATTAAACCAATCAGCGTCGCCTTCTTTTGGGGCATGACCCGCAACCTTATTTCGCAAATTCGGGCCAAAATCCTATCAAATCAAACGCACTTTGTATTTGCTGGATTACCTGCGGTCTTTCGAGAGGTCGCCATGAATGGCGACCCTACATGGGATTTGAGCAGTTTTTCGTAGGGGCGCCATTCATGGCGACCTCACTCACGGAAACATCCCTTACCACTTCATCTCGCCGGTATTCACTTTGGCGCTCAGATCCAACGAACTCTCCTCCGGCAGATGCGGATAAGCCGCTTTCATGGTCTCGATCACCTGCGCTGAACCTTTATGCTGCTGTAACGCTTTCTCAAAGGTTTGCAGGTAGTTCAAGGTAAAGGTAATTGCCGCATCACCCGCCGGGCGCTCGCCGAGATAATGGCCCGGAATCACCTGTTTAGGTTGCAGTTTTTGCATCTCGCTTAGCACATTACGCCACTGCTGACGAACAGCAGGCGTTTGTGTATCGGCGGTCCAGACGTGAATGCCGGAAGCCACACCGGTGCCGCCGAGAATCGCTTTGTTGGCCGGGATCCACACGTAGGCGGCGTAATCATTGGCGTGACGCAGTTCCAGCGTTTCACCGTCGACTTTAAAGCTGGTGGCATGCGTAACCTGCGGAACATACAGCTGTTTTGGTGCGCCGTCCTTCATCTGCGGGCCCCAATACGCCAGCTTGGCGGCTTTGGTCGCTTCAATGTGTTTCACCACGTCCGACGTCGCCACAATCTTCACCTGCGGGAACGCTTTTACAATCGGTTCCAGACCAAAATAGAAGTCAGGATCGCCGGAGGTGATAACAATCTGCGTCAGCTTTTTACCGCTGGCTTTAATCATCTGCACCAGTTTTTCACCGTCTTTGGTGCTGAATTGCGCATCAAACAGTATCGCTTCATGCGGACCGGAAACCAGCGTGGAAGAGACCGGGAAAATGCCATTCTCCTGCGGGTTATACACTTCTAGATTGAGTGGTGCAGCGAAGGCAGGCAGGGTGGCAAAGGCCAATGCCAGTGTCAGCGTTTTCATTTTCATCGAATTTTCCTTTATCCGGCACCTCGCCGTATTTGTGGCTCTATTGTAGGGAAATCGCTGGCTGGTAGAATTCCCGAAACTGGATATGATCAGTTTCATAAAACGATCAGATGGAGCCAACATGGACAGAGTCACGGCGGCAACAGTGTTTAACCGCATTTGCGAACTGGGCAGCTTAAGTGCTGCGGCGCGTGCACTGGATATTTCGCGGCCAATGGTCAGCCGCTATCTGGATGAAATGGAGAAGTGGGCTGGCGCGCGTTTACTGCACCGATCATCGCGCAAGCTAACCATCACGCCCGCTGGCGAGAAGATCCTCGAAAAATCGCGCGCGCTAGCCAGATTGGCTGAAGAGATTGCCGATCAGGGCGCGGATAGCGAGCCGCACGGCACGTTGCGCGTCGCCTGTGCGCACTCCACCGCCACGCATATTTTGGGGCCAATGATCCCGGCATTCCTGGCGCGTTTCCCGGCGGTGCGCATCGAGCTGGAGATCAACAATCAGCCGGTGAGTTTGATCGGCGAGCGCATTGATGTCGCGGTGCGCATCACTGACGATCCCGAACCTGGCGCCATCGCCCGACGTTTAGGTGAATGTGTTTCGGTGGTGTGTGCATCGCCGGACTATCTGCAGGTGCATGGTTCGCCGCAATCGCCAGCCGATCTTGCGCAGCATAACTGCCTGCATTACAGCCGTTTCGCCGGGCAGAGCTGGCAATTTTCAGATGCGCAGGGCGAAACGATCTCTGCAGCGGTGCACGGCAATTTCAGCGCCGGCATCTCGTCGGTTCTATGTGATGCGGCGATTGCCGGTTGTGGAGTGGCGATGGTGCCGGAGATGGAAGCGCGCAACGCCATCAACAACGGACATTTGCAAACCGTACTGCCGGCTTATCAGCCCAAAACGCTGGCGATCTATGGTCTTTACATGTCGCGTGAACGGCAGCCGGCAGCGCTGCGGGCGTTTTTAAATGCGGTGCAGCAGCAGTTAAGCGCCTGAACGTTCGACATGCATGTGGGCTCGAAGGAATGACCAAATAATCAGTGTGTTAAGCAAATAATTCTGGCTACGAAAAGCCGATTTTCAGCCTGAAATCGCCAAATGAGTGGTGAAAATTTGCTCAATGATGGCCGATGTAAAATGACGGCACCTGACCGGTGACGCGACGAAACATAGTGGAGAAAGCGGAGCTGCTGTCATAGCCGAGCGAGAGCGACACCTCGTTTACCGATTTGCCCGCTACCAGCCACGCCAGCGCCGTCACCACGCAGGCGCGCTGTCGCCAGGCCGAGAAAGACAAGCCGGTTTGCTGTAAGAAATGGCGGCGGAAGGTGCTGGGGCTCATAAACATCGCGCTGGCCCAGTTATCGGCGGCATCATGAATGGTTGGCGCCAGTAAGAATTCCTGACATTGCGCCAACAGCGCCGGATGCTGCGGCAGCGGAATATCGAATTCCCGTGCAGGCATCGCCGCAAGCTCCAATAGCAGCAACTGCACCAGCGATCGATCGCGATCGGATGCATATAACAGCGGTAAATCAACGGCTTCAATCAACAGTTGTCGCAACAGCGGTGAGACGCTGATGACGCTACAGCGATCGCGCAATGCTGCCGCGCAAATGGGCTCGATATACAGGCTGCGCGTCGAGACGCCGACAAACTTCACGCTGTGCACAGTGTTCGGCGGAATCCACACCGCATGCTGTGGCGGTACCACCCATTCGCCCGCCTGCGTTGCGACGTGCATTAAACCCGTCGCACCATACAGCAGCTGCGCGCGGCGATGGCGATGCTCTGGCAGTACAAATCCCTGCGCGTAGTCATTGCCCAGCGCCACCACGTCACGATCAATATAGTCGTATTCATCAATGTGACTATTTCGCATCCCCGACATCCACCGCAAATTGACTGATTTGCAAGGGTAAATGAGCGCTGCGCAAATGGGAAGCGGGCTGCTTGCTGCGTAAGCTGCATCACTCTTTTCATGATGCAGAGAAAGGCGATGAACGAGCTGTTAATTATTGGGTTGGCGGGATTTGCGACCGGCATCACCACGGTGTTGTTTAGTTTTGGCGGCGGTTTTGTGGTGGTGCCGTTTGTCTATCAATTGCTGTTGCAGCAGCTGCTACTGGCGTCGCAGGCGATGCATATCGCGGTGGCAACCTCGACCGCCGTGATGATTTTCAACGCCGGTTGGGCCAGCTATCAAAACTGGCGAGCGGGCAAATTGCATGATGTCCCTTTGTTGCCGCTAATCTGGTTTATCGCGCTCGGTGCGGTGATCGGATCGTGGCTGGCGGGTGTGATGAGCGACATGTGGGTGCGCAGGCTGTTTATGCTTTACATGGTGGTGACTATCGCTGATTGCCTGCTGCGGAAAGGCTTCTTTAGCCGCACTGCACCGCGAATGTTGACGCGGCTGACCGTCAGCGCGGGCGGCACAATGATTGGCGTGATCGCCGCCATGCTCGGCGTTGGTGGCAGCGTAATGACCGTGCCGCTGCTGCGTCGTCATGGTTATGCCATGCGCGATTGCGTCAGCGCGGCTAATCCGCTGTCGCTGCCGGTCGCCGTTTTTGGCGCGATAACTTACGCCATCAGCGGCTGGCAGCAGATTCCTGCCAGCGGTTATCTCGGCTTTATCAGCCTGAAAATTTTACTGCTGCTGGTGGTCGCCGGTTTTATCGGGATGGTGTTTGCCCGCCGCTGTATTCCGGCGGTGCCCGATGTCTGGCATGCGCGTACCTATGTTCTGCTGTTGTCCCTGGTATTGTTGGCTATCGCTGTGTAAACCGGCTCATCGTTAAGCCAATTTTAAGCTTCGCCACGTACAGTGCCCTCATTGTTACAACCATCAGTAAACGAAGTCAGAATTAGAGGGCGATCGCCGAACTCCTGCAGATTGCCCGCGTCTACAGAGCGTACTGAGCTTTGAGTTAAGCGCTGGAGTGTTCATGTGTTGCGATTACTGTTTCTGCTGATGGGTGGGCCGGCACTCAGATCCGGCTGGCCGTATCTCGCCGCGTTAGGTGTGATTTGTCTGGGAGCCAGTGCCGGGATCGTGATGGATCTGCTGCAACATGGAACGGTCTCCTTTCCCTTGCAGCTTTTAGGCATGTTTTTGGCATTAGAGGGCGGAGCGGAAGCGCTGAATGCGTTTTACGCACCTGCTGGTATCGCCTGGCCGTCACTGCTGAAATCAACGGTATTGCTGATCTTTGGCGCGCTGGTGTTTCTCGCTCCTCACGACAGCGGCGCTTGCCTTTCACTGGCATTCGCCACGGTATTTTTACTCGATGGCGGATTTCGCGTCATCTCATGTTGCCTGATGCGCTGCCGGCGATGGACGCGCAAATTAACGCTCGGCTGTAGCGAACTGCTGTTCAGCGTGCTGATTGCCAACAACTGGCCGCTATCACCGCATGTGATTGTGCCGCTGTGTTTTGCGCTGTTGCTGTTGGGTTGGGGCATAAATCTGTTGGTGATGACGGCACAAATCCACGCCTTGCCCGCCAACACCAGCGTCACCGCATTGCCAATGTTTACGCGTGCCGGTCTGCGTGCGCCGCACGGATTAGGCTATGTGCATCCGCCGATGAGTCAGCATGCGGTGAGCACGCCACTTAACGTCTACATCTGGACGCCGGTGGGTTCCGGCGATGTGGCAGGTCGTCGTCCGTGGTTTGATCGCTGGGTGGCAGCGATTGACCATCGCGGCGAAGTCTCTACCGGCCATACTTCGCTGGAGATGGGCGAAGAGATTTACATCAGCCTCTATCCTGCGGATGACGTTTCTCGCGATTTTCGTGGCTTCCTGAAAACGTTGCGGGCGAAAGAGGAGTTTGATGTAGAAGGGTGTTTCCTGCCTTCACTGGAGAAAGAGATCAAAGCGTGGTGTCGGCCCGACAAACGCCTGACGCTGCCTCACTACAATCAGCAGGCGCTGCGTAATTTCTGGCTCAGCAACGCCAGCGACACGCGCTATAACCTGACCTCACGTAACTGTTCCACCAGCGTGATTCAGGCGCTGGATGTCGCCACTGAAGGTTTGCTGGGCGAGCGCGGTTTGCAGGGTTTATGGGTACTGTTTAATCCTGACTTCTGGCTGTTGAGCCTGGTGCGCAGTCGCGCCGAAGGCATGACCTGGACGCCGGGATTGGTGATGGATTATTGCCTGCTGCTGCGCCAGGTTTTGGCACCGGCACAGCGCTTGAGTCGCTATAAAAGGGCGGCGAGTTGGCTACAGCAGCAGCTTGGTTATAAGCGTTCGGCTACCGATCCGTAAACGATATAAAACCGTGCTGCTGCAGAATTGTTTGCGCCGCAGCGGATAAGAGAAATGCCGCGAAAGGCTGCGCGGCATTGAGGTCGCTAAGCGCAAATCATCCCGGCACAGCAACGATAGCCAATCATCCGCTTGCGTGACAATGTCACGCTTTATGGTCAGGCAAAGCGTATTAGCGGCAAACAATCCTGCTTCTGCTGCGCGTCCCGACTGCAACAGCGCTTCAGGATGCTGTCGATTGGCGGAAGCAAACAAGTCGCACGGTTCACCGGCCTCAATGCGCTGGCGCAGCAGGCCCGCCGGAGCGAAATCGGTGTTGACTTTGAGGCCGGAAAGCACGCTAAATGCCGCCACCAAATCCGGCCGCACCGCGCGTAAACTACCGGCGGCCAGAATCTTCAGCATGGTCATGATAGTGCGTCCGGTAGAAGCGCTGATACCAGCGGTCGGCTTGTTGTTGCATATCGATGTCGCGGAATTTTTCCGGGTAGAGCTTTTTCGCCATCCACAGTTCGCCGAGCCCAATCGCTTCAGGCATCGGATAGCCCCAGGCTTTGGCGTATTCCGGCATCAGCCACACCCGATGATTTTTCACCGCGTCAATGGTTTGCCAGCGCGCATCCTGCTGGATCGCCTGCACCACGTTGGGATAGCGATCCTGCACGAATATCACCTGCGGATTCCACGCCACAACCTGTTCCATGCTGACCTGTTTGAAACCTTGCACCGTCGCAGCCGCCACATTGAATGCGCCCGCATGCGCCATCATCAAGCCGGTGTACTTTCCAGAGCCGTAAGTGGTGAGGTCGGGATTCGCCATATAAGCGCGCACGCGTTGCTGTTCTGGCAGATTCTTCAAACGATCGCTGACGATTTTGCGTCCGGCAAAGGCGGCATCAATCAATTCCTGCGCCTGTGTTGGCTTGTTAACCACATTGCCAATCAGCGTGATGCCTTCCTTAATGCCGAGATCGTAAGCCTGATCTTCATTCTGCATGCTGGGATTCATTTTGCCTTGCTGACCGGCGTCATCGTGACGCAGTGAAATCGCCAGCACCGGAATGCCTAAGGCAGTAATCTGGTCGATCATCTCTTTCGGCGCATAG
The DNA here is from genome assembly GCF_031974595.1 of Pantoea sp. CTOTU46764. NCBI lineage: Bacteria > Pseudomonadati > Pseudomonadota > Gammaproteobacteria > Enterobacterales > Erwiniaceae > Pantoea > Pantoea sp. CTOTU46764. The sequence goes on from NZ_DALYOQ010000041.1 coordinate 25,567, forward strand.
TTGGTGACAAACACCACCTGCGGATGCAGCGCCACCAGCTTTTCCAAATCGACATGCGTCAAATCGCCGAGCATCGCTTTGTGCGTCAGTTCTGGCACCAATTGCGCATAACCCTCACCTAATTGTTGTTTCCAGTTCGCCAAAATCCCGACGATTTTATCGGTGGCGTTGAGCTGCACCAGCAGGTTCAGGGTCTGATGCTGCAGCACCACAACGCGATCAATCTTGTCTGGAATCTCCACCTGACGGCCAATTTGATCGGTGACGACGCGGCTGGCATAGCTGTGCAGGGAGGTAAACGTGAGAAACCCCGCGAGAATAATCCGCTTAAAAGAGATGGGCATAAAGGCTCCTGAATTCGATATGCACCGGAGTATATAGCGATTGTGTGGGACGGGATATGATTGTTTAATGTGGCACCCACATCAGATAAAGGATGCTGAAATGAATAATGTTTACCTGATTCTCGCTATTTCAATCGTGGCGGAAACACTTGCAACAACCATGATGAAAGCCTCGCAAGGATTTACGCGGTGGGTTCCGAGCGTCGTGGTGGTGGTGGGCTATGCAATCTCATTTTATGGCCTTTCGCAGGTGGTTAAGCAGATGAATGTCGGCATCGCTTATTCTATCTGGGCCGGAATGGGCATCTTCCTTGTCTCCGTAATGTCGTACTTCTTCTATGGCCAGAAGCTGGATTGGCCAGCGATTGTCGGGCTGATGTTAATCGGTCTTGGCATTGTGGTGATTCAGTTTTTCTCCAAAACCATTCTGCATTAATCGAGTAACAACAGGGAAGCGCAGGCTTCCCTGCTGGCGTTAAGGGATAATCCGAGCTGCGCGTAATTGCGTAAACAGCGTAAAGAACATCTCATCCGTTGCCTGATAACCGCTAAAACCCGCGCGCCGTAATTTGCTGCCGTCTCCAAACATGTCGTAATCCCAGCCATAGACAAAATCGGCAAATTGCCCATCATTCAGCTGCAAGATATCCGGCTCGATCAGCTGATTTTGTTCAGCGATGTTTTGCCATCGGTCGCGGTAATCCTGGAAAAGCTGATGAAACGACAGATTTACCGCTGGCGCGCATTCCAGTTCAAACCAGCGGGCAATCGCCGGCCATAACTCGCTCCAGCGCCACAAATCGCCGTTGTTGACGTTGAATGCCTGATTGTGGGCGCCAGGCGCATTGGCCGCCCACAGCGTGGCCTGCGCCAGCAATCCGCCATCGGTGTGATCGACCATGCTGTGCCAGGCGAGTGAAGAACCGGGAAAACGTAGCGGCAAGCCCTGAGATTTACACAGCGAGGCATAGAGCGCGATGCTCAGCGCCAGGTTCATGGCATTACCGGGCACCGCGCTGCCGACCACGCCGGGACGCAAGGCATGCCAGTGCCAGCTTTTACCGCGCTGAAAGTCACTGAGCCAGCGCAGCTGTTCCGCATTGAATTCGGCTCCTGCCACGCCGGGATCGCTTTCACGCGCGGGCGTTTTGAACGGCCCCAAATGTGCGCCATACACTTTGTATCCCTGCATCAAACTGACGCTGCGCAGTGGCGCGACCTTATCGATGTTAACCACCAGATTGCGCAGCATCGTCACGTTAGGCTCGACCATCTCGCGCCAGCTTTCGGCATTCTGCCACGCGCTGTAGAAGATATGCGTCACCTGATTGAGTGGGGCCAGTGCCTGTGCGCTCTGTTGCGCATCCAGCAGATCAACATGGATGAAAGGGATATCGTGCGTTGAGGCTACTGGCTGGCGCGTCAGGCCGATCACCTGCCAATCCTGCTCACGCAGTGCGGTGACCAGCTGACTGCCAACAATCCCGGTTGCGCCTGCCACCAATGCAACGTTATGTGTTTGCGACATGATGATTCTCCTGTGAACAAATACAGCGGTAGTGTTATCTATTATTTTTATTGCTGATATCCCATAATTCAGATGTCACTTATCAGAAAAATCATTAAATGAATAACAAACTCAATGCTATCAACACCTTCATGCGCGTGGCGGAAGCCGGATCCTTTTCGGCGGCGGCACGCCTGTGCGGCATGAAACAATCCGCCGTGAGCCAGCAAATCGCCGCGCTGGAGGAGGAACTCGGCATCGTGTTGCTGCACCGCACCACACGCGCCATGAAATTAACCGAGCAGGGCGAGCGTTATTTACAGCAGATGCAGCCGCTGCTTGCCGCCATGCAGGAAGTGGAGAGCCAGTTGCGTCCGGCGCAGCAAGCGCTGCAAGGCAGCGTGCATATCCAGTTACCCAGCGGATTAGGCCAGCGGTTTCTGCCGCATTTGCTGGCGCTGCAACGCGCGAACCCTGAGCTGCATCTGACCATCGCGCTCGACGATCGTGTGGCTGAACTGGTGAGTGAAGGCGTGGATATCGCGTTGCGCCTGAGTGAAACGCCGCCTGAGATGTTTCCGGCGCGCTTACTGGCGCGTATTGAAACACCGCTGTTTGCTGCGCCTGAGCGGGTACGCGCAACACCGATCACCACGCTGGCAGAGTTGGCGGCGCATCCGCATGTCCGCTTCAGCGGCATCGATAAAGAGGCGCCGCTGCGCCTGATATCCCATCAGGACAGCGTGGCGCTGGCGGTGAATACCGTGTTTCGTGCCAACAGCAGCGAAGGGTTATTGCAGGCGCTGCAGGCGAATATCGGCGTCGGCGGCATGCAATTACCGCTGGTGCACGAAGCGTTGCAATCAGGATCGCTGGTGCGCATCTTGCCGCAATATCGCCTGCCAGACCGTTTTCTCTACGCGGTGTTTCCCGATGCGCGCTTCATCCCGCTGCGCGTAAGACGCGTGGTTGAGGTGCTCGAACAGGTTCTGGTGGATTTAATCCCTGCGGCTGATTAAGCCGTTCTCCATCGTGGCGCATGGCTGCGCCATTTTCGTGCTTCTTGTATCCACATTTGTATTGTAAAGAAACATAAGTATTCGATCTTGTATCCAAGAGCGTATCCCATCTGGCCTGGCGGCCTGCACCCTCATTTCTGGCGTTTTTTGGCACGCAAACTGCAACGTTCCCGATAAGTCATAAATCGGGAGTATTCGCATGTTTGATGCACTGTTGGATGAGGATGCCACCACGCTGGCGGCGTTAATCCGGAGCGGCGACGTC
>NZ_DALYOQ010000041.1:28714-39392 GCF_031974595.1 Pantoea sp. CTOTU46764
GGAAGTGACGCAAGCCGCAATCGATCGTATGGAGCAGCGTGACTCGCAGATTCAGGCGTTTTGTACCACCACACCGCAGTTGGCACTGCAACAGGCGGCTGCCGTGGATGCAAAGCGCGCGCGCGGCGAATCGCTGGGTGCGCTGTCGGGCGTGCCGCTGGCGGTGAAAGACCTGATATGCACCGCCGGCGTGAAAACCACCTCGGGATCGTATGCCTACGCCGATTTCGTTCCGGATGAGGATGACATCACCGTTGAACGCCTGCTGGCCGCTGATGCGGTGCTGCTGGGGAAAACCACCGCGCCGGAATTTGGTTACAGCGGTGTCGGGCATAATCCGCTGTTTCCATCACCGCGCAATCCGTGGGATCTCAGCAAAACGCCGGGCGGATCCAGCGCCGGTTCCGGTGCGGCACTGGCAGCGCGCCTGTGTCCAATTGCCTTAGGCAGCGACGGCGGCGGTTCGGTGCGCATTCCTGCTGCGCACTGCGGCGTATTTGGCCTGAAAGCGTCAATGGGGCGCGTACCTTTGTGGCCGGGTTGTCGCGACGAGCGGTATCCCGGCGTTTCCAGCTGGGAATCGCTGGAACATATCGGCCCAATGACGCGTTCGGTGCGCGACAGCGCATTGATGATGTCGGTGATGGCGGGGCCCGATATGCGCGATCGCCACTCGATTCCCTGCAATGACGTCGATTGGCTGGCCGCGCTGAATAAGCCACTCGGTGGTATGCGCATCGCCTTCAGCGCGGATTTCGGCTACATCGCCGTTGACCCTGAAGTGCGTGACATTGTCACTCATGCTGCGCGTCGTTTTGCCCGTGAACTTGGCGCCGAATTGGATGAAGTCGATCCCGGCATCGCCGATGAAGGTGCCTCTTTTGCCGCGCTGGTGGCTTTTGAGAGCGATCTCACTGGCATGCGTAACATGCACGCCGAACTGGGGGCACGCATGTCACCGCATCTCAGCGCCATGCTGCAACACGACTGGCGGGCTGAAACCTTTACCGACGCCAACACCACGCGTAAAAAGCTGTGCAATCAGATGTGGCGCTTTATGCAGCATTACGATCTGCTGCTGTCGCCGACGCTGGCGGTGCCGCCATTCCCGCTCAACATGCAGGGACCGGAGATTATCAATGGCCGCATGGTGCGTAGCGATCACTGGCTCTCATTCTGCTTCCCGTTCAATTTTACCGGCCAACCGGCGGCATCTGTTCCCGCGGGCTTTACCGCCAGCGGATTGCCGATTGGCATGCAAATCGTGGGTCGTCATCTGGACGATGGCCTGGTGCTGGCGGCAAGTGCCGCATTCGAGCGCATACAACCCTGGAATCACATCACACCTGTTTCAATCGGAGTTGCCCATGACTAACAAAAATTCACCGGCGTTAGAGCAGGAGTTCGAGCACGAACCGGTTCCGCTCAGCCATCGCCACTCGACCGGTTCGGTGTCGGCGGTGTGGTTTGGTTTCCCGATGATCCTCACCAATGCGCTGTTTGGCGGCATCATTACCTGGCATCTTGGCTTCTGGCCGGCGCTGATTGCCATTCTGCTGGGCAATCTGGTGCTGTTTGCCTATGTCGGCGCGCTGAGTTGGTTCGCCGGTAACACCGGCATGAACTTCGCGCTGCAGGCGAAACGGACTTTCGGTACCAAAGGCTACATTTTGGTTTCAGGCTTCCTTTCTACCGTGGTGATTGGCTGGTACGCCTTCCAGACCGGCTTAACCGGTACGGTGATTAACCAAACCTTTGGCTGGAATGCGCTGGCGGTGACGGCGTTTGCCATGGTGCTTTATACCGCCATCACCTTCCTCGGTGTGCGCGCCTTGTCAGGGCTCGGCATGATCGCGGCACCGCTGTTCGTGGTGTTGGGATTGGTGGCGCTGTGGCTGATTGGGAAGGATCATGATTTCAGCACCATCACGCAGTTTACCGGCAGCAGCAGCGCGGTGGGCGCGATGAGCATGGGCACCGCCGTCACCATGGTGGTGGCCGGTTTTGCCGATTCCGGCACCATGACGGCAGATTTCACCCGCTGGTCAAAAGACGGTAAATCGGCGGTGATTGCCGCGTTCTCGGCGTTCCCGGTGGCGAACGTCATCTCTTATCTGTTTGGCGTGGTGATTGTGGCGGTAGGCGCGGCAGTCGATCCCGCGAGCAACGGCGGCAACTTCCTGCCAATGCTGATGGGTCACGGCATGCTGCTCTCGGTGATTGCCTTCCTGTTTGTGTTTATCAACCTCGGTTCGGTGTGTACGCATTGCCTGTATAACGGCGCGGTTGGTTTTAGCCATCTTTTTAGCAGCAAAATGCGCTTGTGGACGGTGATCCTCGGCGTGATCGGCGGCGCGCTGGCGCTGGCTGGCGTGTGGTCCTATTTCCTTGAATGGCTGAGTTTGCTTGGTATCGTGGTGCCGCCGTTTGGCGCGGTGATGATTGTCGATTTGATCTTCATGGCCAAAATCAGCGAACAGCGCAAATTGCGCCGTCTGCGCGGCAGCGCCTTTGCCGCCTGGGCTATCGGCAGCTTGTGTGCGGTGATTGCGCATATTGCTTTCCCACAGTTTGGTGAAGCAGTGATTGGTCTGGTGACTGCCGCCGCCAGCTACACGCTGATTGTAAAACTGAAACGTGAAAGTACGGTAAATGTGATGGAGGAAAAAAATGCCTGATTACGCCATTGATTCAACCCCTTACTCGTGGCCGTATGACGGCCGCTGCAGCCCACAGGATACCGCGCTGATCGTGATCGATATGCAAACCGATTTCTGCGGCAAGGGCGGTTACGTTGATAGCATGGGCTACGACATTGCTTTAACGCGCGCGCCGATTAAGCCGCTGCAGCAGGTGCTGGCAACGATGCGCAAGTTGGGCTTCCCGATCATTCATACACGCGAAGGGCATCGGCCCGACTTAAGTGATTTGCCTGCGAACAAGCGCTGGCGTTCGAAGCGCATGCAGGCAGAAATCGGCGCGCCCGGTCCGTGCGGGCGCATTCTGGTGCGCGGTGAACCGGGTTGGGAGATTATTCCGGAACTGGCGCCGCTGCCCGGTGAAGTCATCATCGATAAACCGGGTAAAGGCTCGTTTTATGCCACCGATCTCGAACTGATCCTGCGCAGCCGTGGCATTCGCAATTTGATCATCAGCGGCATCACCACCGATGTCTGCGTCCACACCACGCTGCGCGAAGCCAACGATCGCGGTTTTGAGTGCTTGGTATTGTCAGATTGCTGTGCGGCGACCGAGCAAAAACACCACGAAGCCGCGCTCAGCATGATCCATATGCAAGGCGGGATTTTTGGTGCAGTAGCCAGTTCGCAGACTTTGCTGTCAGGGTTGGCTAGCAAACAAATGTCTGAAGTCGGTTAACGCTCTAGCCACTTTTGATAGTGCTCAGGCCACGCCATTGTCGGCGTGCCGGGCCTGCCCATACCAAATCCGTGTCCGCCGCTGCTGTAGCGATGCATCTCAACCGGCACATGCTCACGCTTACAGGCGTCAGCCATAATCAACGTGTTATTTGGATCGGAAATCGGATCGTCCTCCGCCTGCACCAGAAAGAAGGGCGGCGATTGCGGATTAACGAACTCTTGTACTGACCATGCGGCGTCTTCATTGGCAGGCGCGTTTTTACCCACCAGAATTTTGTGGGTTGAGGTGTGCGTGTAAGGTTGTTCCAGCGTGATGATGGGATAGATCAGCGCAGCGCGATCGGCGGTGGCGGGCAGGTTATCCAGTGCATCGGTGGCCCTATACGAGCGGAAATACGCGCGCGTGACCGCCATACCGAGCAGGTGCCCACCGGCGGAAAATCCCAGCACGCTGACATGCTTTTCAAGCTGCCGCACCAGGCGCAGCGCGCGTTGTGCGTCCTGCAGTGAAACCATCGCGCCATCGTTCCAGTCTTCATGCGGCAAACGATAGCTCAGCACATAAGCGGTATATCCGCGTGCCGTCAACCAGGCTGCGGCAGGCCAGGCTTCTTTGCCCATTTCAATGCGCGTATAGCCGCCACCTGCGGCGATCAACACCGCGCGACCATTGGGCGAGGGCGGCGTTAATACGGTGAGTGTGGGCTGCACGATATTACGCTGCGCACCTTTGGCTGAAATAACCAAATCGCCAGCAGGACCGCCGCCGCCCGGCGGTAAATCAGGCCACAGCGGTAAAACTTGGGTTGTTACGTTCGCTGAAGCAGCAAAGGTTAGCCCGCTACGTACGGCCAGCGTGGAAAGTGTCAGATACGATAAAAAGTGGCGGCGGTTCATGGCGAATCCTCATGAAATTAGAGGCTTATTGAAGCAGATAAATCAGCAGAGAAGATGAAGAGGGCGTTGCTTTGTATTACCAAATGCGACGAAGGCGAGAATTAAGGGTTGTAGTTACAACATACTTTTAATTGATTATTAATAGTAACATGTAACCATTGTGCGGAGTTCAATTTGTCCAATGATTAAGACGCGAGTTGCAGCTTGAATTTGCGACAAAAGAAAAGGGCGACTAACGTCGCCCTTAAATCAATCTCACCCACGCATCGGTTCAGCACGCACCGGTTTATCACCGGCAACAAAGTAATCCGCTTCGCTGCGCGGCAGCGGCTTGCGGCCACGAATGTTGTCTGCGATTTTCTCGCCGATCATGATGGTAGTGGCATTGAGGTTACCGGTGATGATCAACGGCATGATTGAGGCATCCACCACGCGCAGCGCTTCGACGCCATGCACGCGGCCTTCACCATCAACGACCGACATCTCGTCAGTACCCATTTTACAGGTGCCGCACGGGTGATAAGCCGTTTCGCCGTGATTACGCACAAACTCATCCAGCTGCTCATCGGTCTGGCAATCCAGGCCTGGGCTGATCTCTTTACCGCGATATTTATCCAGCGCCGGCTGGTTGATGATCTGGCGCGTGATACGAATCGCATCGCGGAACTCCTGCCAATCCTGTTCATGTGACATGTAGTTAAACAGAATCGCCGGATGACGGCGTGGATCGCGTGATTTCAGGCGCACATGGCCGCGGCTCGGCGAGCGCATCGAACCAACGTGACACTGGAAACCGTGCGCTTCCACCGCGTTCGAGCCGTTGTAGTTAATTGCTACCGGCAGGAAGTGATACTGAATATTCGGCCAGCTGAACTCTTCGCGGCTGCGGATAAAGCCGCCGCCTTCAAAGTGGTTGCTGGCGCCGACGCCGGTGCCGTTAAACAGCCACTCCGCACCGATTTTCGGCTGGTTCCACCACTTCAGTGCCGGATAGAGTGATACCGGCTCTTTGCACTCATATTGCAGGTACATTTCGAGGTGATCCTGCAAGTTCTCGCCCACGCCCGGCAAATCATGCACCAGCGGGATATCAAACTGTTTCAGCAGTTCAGCGGAACCGACACCGGAACGCTGCAGAATCTGCGGCGAGGCGATGGCACCGGCGCACAGCAATACTTCACGACGCGCGTGCGCCTGATGCGACGTATTGCTGGAACCTAGCAGATACTGCACGCCAACCGCGCGTTTACCTTCAAACAGAATGCGGTCAGTGGTCGCATGGGTGACGATTTTCAGGTTCGGACGCGTCTTAGCGGTATCGAGATAACCACGCGCGGTGCTGGAGCGGCGACCTTTCGGCGTCACAAAGCGATCCATTGGCCCAAAACCTTCCTGCTGATAGCCGTTCAGATCGTCCGTGCGCGGATAACCCGCCTGCACGCCGGCTTCAATCATTGCCGCGAACAGCGGATTGTTACCTGGTTTACAGGTGGTGATACTCACCGGACCTTCGCCGCCGTGATAATCATTGGCACCGATATCGCGCGTTTCAGATTTGCGATAGTAGGGCAGGCAGTTCAGGTAGCTCCAGTTTTCCAGACCAGGCTCATTGGCCCAGTTATCGAGATCCATCGCGTTACCACGGATGTAGCACATGCCGTTGATCAGCGACGATCCGCCCAAACCTTTACCGCGTCCGCACTCCATGCGGCGGTTATTCATGTACGGTTCAGGTTCGGTTTCGTAAGCCCAGTTATAGCGTTTTCCCTGCAGCGGAAAAGCCAGCGCCGCAGGCATCTGCGTGCGGAAGTCGAAGCGGTAATCTGGGCCGCCCGCTTCTAAAAGCAGCACATTGACGCTGCTATCTTCGGTCAGTCTTGTTGCCAAAACGTTCCCTGCGGATCCGGCTCCGATAATGATGTAATCAAATTCCATTAGTCGTTCCTCAGGTTAAAAGCCAAAATTAAAATACGGACTGAAAACGGGTCATTTCGAGTTGCACCGATTTCACCTGCGTGTAGTTTTGCAGCGTCATCAGGCCATTTTCGCGGCCGACACCCGAATGCTTGTAACCGCCGACAGGCATCGCGGCGTCAGATTCGCCCCAGGTATTGATCCAGCAGATACCCGCTTCAATCTGGTGAATCACGCGGTGCGCGCGGTTGAGATCCTGGGTTACTACACCCGCCGCCAGGCCAAATTCGGTGGCGTTGGCGCGGCGAACCACTTCTTCTTCACTTTCGTAGGTCAGAATCGACATCACCGGTCCGAAGATCTCTTCGCGCACAATGGTCATATCATCACGGCAGTCGGTGAAAACGGTAGGTTCAACCCACGCGCCGTTATCGAAGTCCGCGCCGCTCAGGCGTTTACCGCCGCACAGCAGACGCGCCCCTTCACTGATGCCGGATTCGATGAAACGCATCACATTGTCGCGATGCGCGAAGCTCACCAGCGGACCGAAGTTGGTATCAGGATGGTTGAGATCGCCCGCCTTGATGCGCGCCACGCGCTCGGCGATTTTCGCTTCAAACGCCGCTTGCAACGTAGCCGGGATAAACACGCGCGTGCCGTTGGTGCAAACCTGGCCCGAGCTGTAGAAGTTCGCCATCATCGCGATATCAGCGGCGAGGTCGAGATCGGCGTCATCGAAGATGATCAGCGGGGATTTACCGCCCAACTCCATGGTGACGTCTTTCAGCGTTGAGCCTGCCGCATTCGCCATCACTTTCTTGCCGCTGGCGACGCCGCCGGTGAAGGAGACTTTATCGATGCCCGGATGATCGGTGAGCAGCTGGCCGGTGACCGCACCGCGACCGTTCAACACGTTGAACACGCCGTTTGGTACGCCCGCTTCGGTGTAAATTTCTGCCAGCTTCAGCGCGGTGAGCGGCGTAACTTCGCTCGGTTTGAAGATCATCGCGTTACCGGCGGCCAGCGCAGGCGCGGATTTCCACAAAGCGATCTGAATCGGATAGTTCCACGCGCCGATACCGGCCACCACGCCCAGCGGTTCGCGGCGGGTATACACGAAAGAGGTGTCGCGCAGCGGGATTTGCTGGCCTTCCAGAGAAGGAATCAAGCCCGCGTAGTACTCCAGCACGTCGGCACCGGTCACAATATCCACGTATTGGGTTTCGCTCAGCGGTTTGCCGGTATCGAGGGTTTCCAGCGCGGCCAGCTCGTCGTTGCGTTTACGCAGGATATCGACCGCACGACGCAGAATGCGCGAACGTTCCATGGCGGTCATCGCCGCCCAAACTTTCTGGCCTTTTTTCGCTGCGGCAACGGCGCGATCAACGTCTGCGCGATCGGCTTCATGCACGTCGGCCAGCACTTCGCCGTTTGCCGGGTTGATGGTCTGGAATGTGTTGCCTGCCGCAGCGGGAACCCCTGCGCCATCAATATAAAGGTGTTGCTCGGTGAATCGGGACATGATTTCTCCTTCCTCAGTGATTCTGGTCAGCCAATTGCTGACGAATGAATTGGGTGGTGAGCTGTCTGGCGATAGCCAAATCGAACGGTTTACCGCTGAGCGCCGCGCGCAGCCACAGGCCATCAATCAGCGAGGCAAGGCCATGCGCCGCCAGGCGCGCCTTCTCGCGCGGAATAACGCGACGAAATTCGGCTGCCAGCGTGGAAAACAGACGACGGCTGCTTACGCGTTCTAAGCGCCCCAACTGTGGCTGATGCATGCTGCTGGCCCAGAAATCCAGCCAGGCTTTCATCGCGGCGCTGTGCACCTGCGAATCATCAAAGTTGCCTTCCACAATCGCCAGCAGGCGCGCTTCGGTGCTGGCGCCGGCCAGCGGTTTTAACCTTGCAGCTACCGCATCACGCAGTTGACGGGTTACGTCACGCATCGTGGCTTCCAGTAGACCGTTCTTGTCTTTGAAGTAGTGGCTGATGATGCCTGTCGATACGCCAGCACGTCGCGCAATCTGCGCAATCGTGGCGTCGTTGATCCCGACTTCGTTAATGGTGCTCAGGGTCGCATCAATCAGTTGCCGACGACGTATCGGCTGCATTCCCACCTTTGGCATAACACTCCAGCTCCACTTCAATCTTAGAACACTATTAAAACTTTTTTTGATTGCACGTTCAATATAAAAAAGAAATTTGTTAGGATGCTGTGCTTGGATTGTTACAAAAACGAAGCGGTGGGTTGAAGGGATCTCATCAGGTGTGTACTCACGCGCACCCCACGAAAACCGCACTTCCCTCGTCGGCTCGTCATTTATGGCGGCCGAATCAGGGTTCATTGGCACGTACTACAGGAAATTAACCAGAGGTAATCGATGATTAATCCACCTGCCAGTGAAAAAGACAGAATCAATCCTGTGGTGTTTTACACCTCAGCCGGACTGATTCTGACATTTTCACTTGTCACGATTTTTTACAGCGAACTCGCTGCCAGCTGGCTTCTGACCGCCGTCAATTGGGTCACGTCCACGTTTGGCTGGTACTACATGCTCGCTGCCACGCTGTACATCGTGTTCGTCATCTATATGGCGTGCTCGCGCTACGGCGCGATCAAGCTTGGGCCGGAGCAATCTAAACCCGAGTTCAGTTTACTGAGCTGGTCGGCGATGCTGTTTGCCGCCGGTATCGGTATTGACCTGATGTTCTTCTCGGTTGCCGAACCGGTAACGCAATATATGCAGCCGCCAGAAGGTGCAGGGCAGACCATGGAAGCCGCGCGTCAGGCGATGGTGTGGACGCTGTTCCACTACGGCGTCACAGGCTGGTCGATGTACGCATTAATGGGCATCGCGCTCGGCTACTTCAGCTATCGCTACAACCTGCCGCTCACTATCCGTTCAGCGCTTTATCCAATTTTTGGCAAACGCATTAATGGCCCGATTGGTCACACGGTGGATATCGCTGCGGTGATCGGCACTATTTTTGGTATCGCCACTACCCTGGGAATTGGGGTGGTGCAGCTGAACTACGGCCTCAACGTGCTGTTCGATGTGCCGGAAGGTTTCACGGCACAGGCCGCGCTGATCGTGCTGTCGGTGATCATCGCCACCATCTCAGTGACCTCCGGCGTAGATAAAGGCATCCGTATTCTCTCTGAATTGAATGTCGCGCTGGCGCTGGGCTTGATTCTGTTCGTGCTGTTTATGGGCAAAACCGATTTCCTGCTCAACGCGCTGGTGTTGAACGTCGGTGACTACGTCAATCGCTTTATGGGTATGACGCTGAATACCTTTGCCTTTGATCAGCCACGCGAGTGGATGAATAGCTGGACGCTGTTCTTCTGGGCGTGGTGGGTTGCCTGGTCGCCATTCGTTGGCTTGTTCCTTGCCCGTATCTCGCGCGGTCGTACTATTCGTGAGTTCGTGCTGGGTACGCTGATTATCCCGTTCACCTTTACGCTGCTGTGGTTGTCGGTGTTTGGTAACGCGGCGCTGTATGAAATTATTCATGGCGACGCCGGCTTTGCCCAGGAAGTGATGGCGCATGCTGAACGCGGCTTCTACAGCTTGCTGGCGCAATATCCGGCGTTCAAGTTCAGTGCTTCGGTGGCCACCATCACCGGTATGCTGTTCTACGTGACGTCGGCGGATTCCGGTTCGCTGGTGTTGGGTAATTTCACCTCGAAGCTGAAAGACATAAACAGCGATGCACCGAACTGGCTGCGTATCTTCTGGTCGATTGCGATAGGTGTGCTGACGATGGGTATGCTGATGACCAACGGGATTTCTGCCCTGCAGAACGCTACGGTGATCATGGGCTTACCGTTTAGCTTTGTGATCTTCTTTGTAATGGCCGGGCTGTATAAATCGCTGAAGGTCGAGGATCATCGCCGTGCCAGCGCCAGCCGCGACACCGCGCCGTACATTCCGGCCAGTAACGATCGCCTGAGCTGGAAGAAACGCCTGTCGCGCCTGATGAACTATCCGGGCACGCGCTATACGCAGAAGATGATGGAAGAGGTGCTGTTCCCGGCGATGCAGGATGTGGCGAAAGAGCTGGAGCTGCGCGGTGGACGTATCTCGCTGGAGCGTGCCGAGCCAGAAGAGGGGCAGCCGCTGGGCCACCTCGATCTGCGCGTGTTGCTGGGTGATGAGCAGGATTTCGTTTATCAAATCTGGCCGCAGCAGTATTCGGTTCCGGGCTTTACCTATCGCGCACGCAGCGGTAAGTCGACCTATTACCGTCTGGAAACCTTCCTGCTGGAAGGCAGCCAGGGCAACGATTTGATGGACTACAACAAAGAGCAGGTGATTATCGATATTCTCGATCAGTACGAGCGTCACCTGAACTTTATCCATCTGCATCGTGAAGCGCCGGGCAGCAATATGACCTTCCCGGACGTGTAACGTGTGGCGGTCGCCATAATGGCGACCCTTATATCTCGATCATTCTCCTCCGGGTGCTATGATCCCCGACTG
>NZ_DALYOQ010000042.1:0-38427 GCF_031974595.1 Pantoea sp. CTOTU46764
GCTGTTCAAAGAGTTTGGTTTCACCGTTGAGAACGTGGTTAACACGGCGAAATCGATTCTGTGATTTGAGGTCGCCATAAATGGCGACCGTACACAGCGGGTATAAAGGGCGTCCCAGCTGGGGCGCCCTTATTGATTCACCACCTCCAACCTGAAACGGTTCAATTATTCCTGTAGTAATAATTCCGCAGTGCAAAAATTGTGACGTAGATCCAATATTCCGCCACTCACTTGATCGCAATCATTCCCGTTATTCCTCTCTTGCATTACTCTAGCTGAACCGTTTCAGTCGCCAGCGAAAACGTGCATCTTGCCGGTGAGAGCAGGCAATAATTCCCTGTACAAAACGGTGTGAAACGCTCAGGCTAATCGGCACGTTTTTTCGGGTGTTGTTGAAGGTAGAAATGACCGTTCGCGTAGCAATAAATGGTTTTGGTCGTATCGGGCGTAACGTGTTGCGCGCTCTGTATGAAACCGGTCGCCGGGCTGAGATCACCGTGGTCGCCATTAACGAGCTGGCCGATGCCGCCGGGATGGCGCATCTGCTGAAGTACGACACCAGCCACGGCCGTTTTGCCTTTGATGTGCGCCAGGAGCGCGATCAGCTGTTTGTTGGCGACGACACCATTCGCATCCTGCATCAGGCGGAAATCGATGTGTTGCCGTGGCGCGAACTGAATGTGGATATCGTGCTGGATTGCACCGGCGTGTACGGCAGCCGCGCTGATGGCGAAGCCCATCTGGCAGCAGGGGCGAAGAAAGTGTTGTTCTCGCATCCGGGCGGCAACGATCTTGATGCCACGGTCGTGTTCGGTGTGAATGAACAAGCTCTTAAACAAACTGACCGCATTGTCTCCAACGCATCCTGTACCACCAACTGCATTATTCCGGTGATCAAGTTGCTGGATGACGCCTTTGGCATTGAGTCGGGCACCGTGACCACCATTCACTCGGCGATGCACGATCAGCAGGTGATTGACGCCTATCACAGCGATCTGCGTCGTACCCGCGCCGCCAGCCAATCGATCATTCCGGTAGATACGCGTCTTGCTGCTGGCATTACCCGTATTTTTCCGAAATTTAACGATCGCTTTGAGGCGATTGCGGTGCGCGTGCCCACCATCAACGTGACAGCCATTGATTTGAGCGTGTCGGTGCGCGAAGCGGTGAAGGCCTGCGAGGTTAATGCCTTGTTGCGAAATGCGTCAGAAGGGGCGTTTCGTGGTATAGTTGACTATACGGAATTACCGTTAGTCTCAGTAGATTTTAACCATGATCCGCACAGTGCCATAGTCGATGGTACGCAAACGCGGGTCAGTGGTCATCACCTTATCAAAACGCTGGTTTGGTGTGACAACGAATGGGGCTTTGCTAACCGCATGATCGACACCACGTTAGCAATGGCCGCAAGCGGTTTCAGGTAAGACGCGGACTGCGTCTGGCAAAACTTATGAGAATCAACGAGAGGGTTCACCATGTCTGTAATTAAGATGACCGATCTGGATCTTGCTGGTAAACGCGTTCTGATCCGTGCCGATCTCAACGTGCCAGTGAAAGAAGGGAAAGTGACGTCAGATGCACGTATTCGTGCTTCTCTGCCTACCATCGAAGCGGCGTTGAAACAGGGCGCGAAAGTGATGGTTACCTCTCACCTGGGTCGTCCGACCGAAGGTGAATACAACGAAGAGTTCTCCCTGCTGCCGGTTGTTAACTACCTGAAAGACAAACTGAACGGCACCAACGTTACACTGGCAAAAGATTACCTCGACGGCGTTGAAGTCGGCGCGGGCGAATTGGTTGTGCTGGAAAACGTGCGCTTTAACAAAGGCGAGAAAAAAGACGAAGAAGGCCTGTCGAAGAAATATGCCGCGCTGTGCGACGTATTCGTGATGGATGCGTTCGGTACTGCGCACCGCGCGCAGGCTTCTACCCACGGCGTGGGCAAGTTTGCACCAATCGCGTGTGCCGGTCCGCTGCTGTCAGCTGAGCTGGAAGCGCTGGGCAAAGTGATGAGCAACCCAGAGCGTCCATTAGTTGCTGTGGTTGGTGGTTCTAAAGTGTCGACCAAGTTTGATGTGCTGCAGTCGCTGGTGAAAATTGCTGACACCGTGATTGTGGGCGGCGGTATCGCGAATACCTTCGTGGCTATCGACAACAACGTCGGCAAATCACTTTTTGAGCCAGACTTCGTTGAAGCAGCGAAAAAGCTGCGTGACGAGCATGGCATCCCGGTTCCTACCGATTCTCGCGTAGGCACGGAATTCTCTGAAACTGCTCCGGCTACCGTGAAAAAGGTTTCCGAAGTAGCGGATAACGAAGAGATTATGGACTTCGGTGACGAAACCGCTCAGGCAATGGCCGCGATTCTGAAAGGCGCGAAAACCATTCTGTGGAACGGCCCGGTTGGCGTGTTCGAGTTTCCGAACTTCCGTAAAGGCACCGAAATCGTGGCGAATGCTATCGCCGATAGCGGTGCGTTCTCAGTGGCAGGTGGCGGCGATACGCTGGCTGCAATCGACCTGTTCGGTATCGAAGATAAGATCTCTTATATCTCTACCGGCGGCGGCGCATTCCTCGAGTTCGTGGAAGGCAAAAAACTGCCAGCAGTTGCTATGCTGGAAGAGCGCGCCAAGCAGTAACTCTTTGGGGGCGGCGCTTTGGCGTCGCCTGAAGGCTAGCCCTGTATGGGGCAATCAAATCGCAATCCCTTCGGGGATGAACGGTAACGAAACGGGACACAAACATGTCTAAAATTTTTGATTTCGTAAAACCCGGCGTTGTCACTGGTGACGACGTTCAGAAAATTTTCCAGGTAGCGAAAGAGAACAAATTCGCTCTGCCAGCAGTTAACTGCGTCGGCACGGACTCTATCAACGCGGTATTGGAAGCTGCGGCCAAAGTGAAAGCGCCGGTCATCGTTCAGTTCTCCAATGGTGGTGCTGCCTTCATCGCCGGTAAAGGTTTCAAAACCGACAAGCCTCAGGGCGCGGCAATCTTCGGCGCTATCGCGGGTGCATACCATGTGCATCTGATGGCTGAACAGTACGGCGTGCCAGTTATCCTGCACACCGATCACTGCGCCAAGAAACTGCTGCCGTGGATCGACGGTCTGTTGGACGCGGGTGAAGAGCACTTCAAGAAAACCGGTAAGCCGCTGTTCTCTTCTCACATGATTGACCTGTCTGAAGAGTCACTGGAAGAGAACATCGAGATCTCTGCTAAGTATCTGGCGCGCATGGCCAAGCTGGATATGACGTTGGAAATCGAACTGGGTTGCACCGGTGGCGAAGAAGACGGCGTGGACAACAGCCACATGGACGCTTCTGCTCTGTACACTCAGCCAGAAGACGTTGATTACGCTTATACCGAGCTGAGCAAAATCAGCCCACGTTTCACCATCGCGGCTTCATTCGGCAACGTGCATGGCGTGTACAAGCCAGGCAACGTGAAACTGACTCCAACCATCCTGCGTGATTCTCAGGAATACGTGGCCAAGAAACACAATCTGCCGCACAACGCGCTAGACTTCGTGTTCCACGGTGGTTCAGGTTCTTCTGCTGCAGAAATCGAAGAGTCTATCGGCTACGGCGTGATCAAGATGAACATCGATACCGACACCCAATGGGCAACATGGGACGGTATTCTGCAGTACTACAAAAAGAACGAAGACTATCTGCAAGCGCAGTTGGGTAACCCGACTGGCGTGGATAGCCCGAATAAGAAATACTACGACCCACGCGTGTGGCTGCGTTCTGCTCAGGCTTCAATGGTTGTTCGCCTCGAGCAGGCTTTCAAAGAGCTTAACGCTGTCGACGTACTGTAATTTTTCCTTACAGTAGCAAAAAGGCCCGCAAGGGCCTTTTTTTATGCGTCTCGTCCGGAAAATCCCACGAATTCAGGCCATTTTTGGCGCTTCGCCCTATTTTTGTTTACCCTTGTAATCGGAATGCCGGAGTCAATCTGGCAGTTTTTGGCAATTTCCTGCGGGAAACTCAACAACAGGGCTAACAAATGGAAGACTTAAACGTCGTCGACGGCATTAATAGTGCGGGTGGATGGCTGGTACGTAATCAGGCGCTGATCCTGAGCTATGCGGTCAATATTGTGGCGGCGATTGTTACCATCATCATTGGTATGTTCATTGCCCGCATCGTCTCCAATGCAATTAATCGCGTTCTGCTGGCGCGTCACATTGATGCGACAGTGGCTGATTTCCTCTCTGCAATGGTGCGTTACGGTATTATCGCCTTCACCGTCATCGCTGCACTGGGACGCGTTGGGGTGCAAACCGCTTCCGTGATTGCCGTGCTGGGTGCTGCCGGTTTGGCGGTGGGTTTGGCGCTGCAAGGCTCGCTATCCAACCTGGCTGCAGGCGTATTGCTGGTGACCTTCCGCCCGTTCAAAACCGGTGAGTTTGTTGATCTCGGTGGCGTGATGGGCACGGTACAAAACGTGCAGATCTTCTCCACCACCTTGAAAACGGCTGATGGCAAAATTGTCGTGGTACCAAACGGTAAAATCATCGCGGGTAATATCATTAACTATTCGCGCGAACCGATCCGTCGCAACGAATTCATTATTGGCGTCGCTTACGATGCGGATGTTGATCAGGTAATTGCACTTTTCCGTGAAGTGGTTGAAGCGGATGAGCGTGTACTGAAAGACTTGGGTATCCAAATCGGCCTGAATGAACTGGCCGCATCATCGCTCAACTTTGTGGTGCGTTGCTGGAGCAAAAGCAGCGACCTGCAAAACGTCTATTGGGATCTGATGAAGAACTTCAAACGTACGCTGGACGCGAACGGCATCGGCATTCCTTATCCGCAGATGGATGTGCATCTGCATCAGGTGAAGAGCGAGCAACAGCAACCTGCGCGCACTGAGTAAATAAGAAAGGCACCTGCGGGTGCCTTTTTTATTACTTATTCTAATGGACGATTAAATATTTCAATTTCCTCTAATATCCTCGCGTCACTATACTGCATCGCATCTCCCCATTTTTTAGGATTGTTTCCGTGTTATCTGTTTATTTACAAGGGTTTGCTCTTGGTGCTGCGCTGATTCTGCCGCTAGGGCCGCAAAATGCTTTCGTGATGAATCAGGGCATCAAACGCCACTACCATCTGATGACCGCATCGCTGTGTACCATTAGCGACATTGCGCTGATCTGCGGTGGGATTTTTGGCGGCAGCGCGTTGTTGAATCAATCGCCGATCTTATTGATGCTGATCACCTGGGCGGGCGTGGCGTTTCTGCTGTGGTACGGCTGGGGCGCGCTGCGCAGTGCGTGGAAGGGCGATGTTTCATTGGCATCTGACGCAGAGCTGAAACAAGGGCGCTGGCGCATTATCGCCACCATCCTGGCAGTCACCTGGCTCAATCCGCATGTCTATCTCGACACCTTTGTGGTGCTCGGCAGCCTCGGTAGCCAGCTTCCCTCTGAAGATGCGCGTCGCTGGTTTGCATTTGGCACCGTGAGCGCCTCAATCATCTGGTTCTTCGGCCTGGCGCTACTGGCAGCGTGGCTGTCGCCGCGGCTGCGCACCGTGCGAGCGCAGCGCATTATCAATCTGCTGGTCGGCGGAGTGATGTGGTTTATCGCCATTCAGCTGGCGCGTCAGGGCATTGCCGCTCTCTAATGCAGATGTAATCCGTACAGTGCGGGTAGCGCGCCCGCGCTGGCGAGCAACTCCAGCCGAATCTGGCTAAAACTCACGCCTTTTGGCACCGCGTGATGACACAGCGAGTGATGATTTTCCGTCACCTCCGCCAAGAGCATCTCATCCAGCCATACCCGATAATGCGTGGTGCAGTGCGGCGTCACCGCCTGTGCGTGCCCCATTTGCACCGTTTCCATCGCATGATCGAAGTCGTTGTCGAACAGTAAGGTAATCTGTTTTGCCCGTTGCGGTTCGTTCCAGTGCCAGCACGCGTAGGGATGCGTATCATCCTGCGCGGGCACCCAGCAATTGGTGTGCTGTTCCGGGCGTAGCTTGCCGTTGAGCAGGTAGTCGCGGTGCCAGAGTTGCAGCGGCATTTCCGGCGCAAAGGCCAGCAGGATTTGCTGTGGGGCACGGCGCGGCAGCCAGAAATCAAACTCATCAACGCCGTAATCGCCATCGTTAATCTGCCGGGTGCGCTTCGCCACGCGCGGATTCAAACTGTTGAAGACCATCATTACGGCAGGTAAACGCTGGCTGGTCAGCGCAACTTCAATTGCGGCGTTTTCCTCAAAGGCGATAAACACATAGCGATCGCAATCGGCACGATAATCAAAGCTCAGTCGATACGTGCCTTGCTCAGTAACCGTGATGCTTTGCGTGGCCAGATGGCAATCGCCGCAGGTATTGGCCGGATTAGCGCTGGAGAGCAGCGACACCTGTAATTTCTGCGCATATGCGGCGCGTAACTGCACGCTAATCGTCGGCAAGCGTTCACCCGCTTTAAGTGGCAGCAGCAAAGCACAGCGGGATTTTAGCGGCTGCCAACCGGCATCAGCGGGCAGGGCGCGCAGCTGTAAGGTACTGCTCACCGTGACATGCGCATCACGCGCGGGGTTTGCCAACGGATGTCGTGGAAAAAACGCGCCCTGACGCAGCAGATGCTGCTGCAGCTGACCAACGCGGTCTGGCTGCGCCAGTTCGGCGGGCGTGATCTGCATTTGCTGGCACAGCGCTGCCGCGCGACCCACCACTTCGCCCAGCACGCCGCAGGTGCACATAACGCGAGCGCTGCCAAAGGCGACGTGCGTTGCGGAGATCAGTCGGCCAGTTAACAACAGATTGTCCAGCGACTGGCTGTAGAGTGCGCGGAAGGGAATGGTGTAAGTGCCTTTGCTGTGGAACTGACGACAGC
Organism: Pantoea sp. CTOTU46764; assembly: GCF_031974595.1. Lineage (NCBI taxonomy): Bacteria > Pseudomonadati > Pseudomonadota > Gammaproteobacteria > Enterobacterales > Erwiniaceae > Pantoea > Pantoea sp. CTOTU46764. Next base: position 6,856 of record NZ_DALYOQ010000042.1, read on the forward strand.
CATCGTGTTCGCTGTAGACGCCGTCGGCCGGATGCAGATCAATCGACCAGCCGCCATACGCCACCGCGTCGTAGTGGTCGCGCTGTTCGATGATGTCCTGCTGGCACAGCAGGGTATCGCCGAGAAAACGTCGACTCTCGCGCTTGCCGGGAATCAGGCCAACCCATTCGATGGTGAGGTTATCGGCATCGGGGAATTCGCCGGAGTTTTTGATGTAATCCCACACGCCCCAGACAATTTTCCACAGCTCCCACTTGATGGTTTCGCTCTCGTGCACGGTATCAAGCCGTCCGCCCCATTCCAGCCACCATAAATCGCAGCCGTTCAGTTCTGAACTCAGGCGTTTATAGCGCGGGATGGCGGTAATCTCTTTCAGTGCGAAAGAGGGCGCAACGAAGCGTACTGGTTGCGCTGCACGCTTGGTGTAGAAATAAATGGAATGCCCGAGCTTGTGGCCAAAATTCTCGCCCGGCGCCATCTTCTCGCCGAACTCCTCCACGGATTCTGCACCCACACGATGTGCCGCACCGGCCAGATAGCCCAACACGCCATCGCCGCTGGCATCGATAAATTGTGACGCCGAAACCTGATAACGCGTTTGATTGATGGCATTGAATGCCTGCACTGACTGCAAGCGGCGGCCCGACTTTTCGATCTCAGTAACAACCGTATTGAGCAGCAAAGTCAGGCCGGGCTGTGCCTGCACCATGTCCAGCAGCACCATATCGAACAGTACCGGATTGCCCTCTTTGTTACGCCACAGGTTCTCCTCCATGATCTCGCCCATGATGCCGCCTTCGCGCGCCCAGCGATTGTTATTGCCCATGTGCGAAGTGGCGCCGTTGGCCCACAAGCGCACTTCGCTGGAGGCGTTGCCGCCCAGTACCGGACGATCCTGAATCAGCACCACATCAAGGCCATCGCGTGCGGCGGCGAGTGCGGCACACACGCCCGCCAGTCCACCGCCGACGATCAGCAACTCCGCTTGTAGCCGTTGTTGCGGAAAGTCGCGTACATTTTGCGTAGAGAAAGTCTGCATCATTTCATTCCTCTGACTCTAAGGCTAAGATTGGATTTTTCCCGCCGCAGGTGATCTATGTCTTCTCAACCCAACCAAAGCCTGATTGACGGTATTCGCTGCCTGCAATATCTGGTGTCCAGTGATAAAGCCGTGGGTTGCCGTGAACTGGCGCGCCAGATGGGGATGAACAGCACGCGTGTGAATCGCCTGCTGATGACCATGGCCTCGATAGGACTGACCACGCAGGATGAGCATCGACGCTATTTGCCCGGCCCCGGTATTCACGCCTTGGCGGCACAGGCGATTCGCGGATCTTCGCTGTTTGCGCAGGCGTTGCCGCAGCTGGAACGGCACGCGCCGCGTGATATCGTGGTGGCGCTGGGCGTGCTGTGGGAAGATCAGGTGATCTACATCTGGCACTCGGAACCCGGTGAACGCATCAACGCCAGCCAGGCGCTGGCCGGTTTCCGCATGCTGCCCGCATGGCAATCGGTGATTGGCGTGTCGTTGCTGGCGGCGGAGAGCGATGAGGCGCTGCGCCCGCGTTTTAACGACGAACAGTGGTTGCAAATTGCGCCGCTGCTGGCGCGTAAGCGTGCTGAGAGTTACCTGATCTGGCACCGTGATGACGGCGAAATCAGCATGGCGCAGCCGATCGATAACAACCGCGCTGCACTGGCGTTTGCCAAAATCTGGCAGGACGATGAGGCGCATCTCGCGCAGCGACTGCAACAGCTGCAATCGCTGGCGCAAACCGTCATCACCCCGCGCTAACATGATCGATTTTCCCGACAATAAACAGATAACTGCAGATGCCAATCGCGGCCAGCACGGCGATAAACGCCAGTGCTGGCGCGAAGTTATCGCCGTCGATTAACGCACCAATAGCAATCGGCACCACGATGGAGGAGAGCGCGCCGGTAAAGTTAAATACGCCGCCCGCCAGACCAATCAAATGGCGCGGTGCCAGCGACGTGACAAACACCCACGTAATGGTTGCCAGTCCGTTGCCGAAAAATGCCAGCGACATAAATAGGATGATCAGCGTGGAATCATCGGTGTAGTTGGCACCAAGAATAAACAGCGTCAGGAATAGACCCAGGATTACCGGCAGCTTGCGCGCCACGCTGGCAGAAATGCCGCGGCGTATCATGCGATCCGAGGCAAATCCGGCCAGCAGCACGCCGCAGAAGGCGGCGAAATAGGGCACCGAAGCCACATATCCGCTTTTGATGAAGCCCATGTGGCGATACTCAACCAGATAGGTCGGGAACCAGGTGAGGAAGAACCAGAAGGTGGCAGAAATGGTGAACTGGCCGATATAGATGCCGACCAATTTTCGGCTGCGGAACATCTGCGCCAAATCACTCCAGCGCGCTTTGGGTTGCTGCGTATTCTGCCGACTCTCCAGCAGCGCACCGTTGTCGCGCAAATAGTTAAGCTCAGCTTCGGACACGCCTTGATGCTGATTTGGCTCGCGGTAGAGCCAATACCACACCAGCGCCCACATCATCCCCGCGAATCCGGTAATCAAAAACAGCCCGCGCCAGCCAAATGCATCCTGCAGATGAAACAGCAGCGGCGTCATACAGGCGAGGCCGACAAACTGCGCTGAGGAGTAAATACCGATCGCACTGGCGCGCTCTTGCTCCGGGAACCAGCTGGAAATTACCCGATTATTGGAGGGCATCACCGGCGCTTCAAACGCTCCCACGCCCAGCCGCAGACCAAACAGTGCGCCAAAGCTGTTGGCAAGCGCATGCAGCGCGGTAATCAATGACCAGGCAAATAAACCGACGCCATAGACCACGCGCGCGCCAAGGCGGTCTATGAGGAAGCCGCCGGGGATCTGCAGTGCAGCGTAGATCCAGCCGAAAGCAGAGAAGATCAATCCCATCTCCATCGGCGTGAAGCGCAGTTCGCCCGCCATTGCGGTAGCGGCAACCGACAGGTTAGTACGATCCATGTAATTGATAATGATATTAATAAACACCAGAGCGAGCATCAGAAAGCGCGTGCGTCCAGCGCGAACGCTGACGGCTGTTTGGCTAAGCGGCTGTTCTGTCATTGGCAACTCTCCCGAACCCAGAAGTGTTTCTTTAATAGAAACGGATAAGTGCTTAATAGGCGAATCCGTACAGCTGAATTTGCGATCGCGGCTACGTTAAAAAGGAGATTGCTCGAACTTTTGAGCTGTTTACTAATCAGATAAGCACACATGTTAATGTGTTTTAGGTTTAGCCATAATGGCAACCTGCAAATTGAATCCCTCAAGGAGGACTTTCGTGAAACTGAAAGCACTGGCGCTGGCCGCCGTAATGAGCACGGGTGCACTGTCCGGTTTAGTTCAGGCAGGCGAATTGCCGAATGGACCGCATGTGGTGACGTCTGGACAGGCAAGCGTTGATGCCACGCCAGATCTCGCGACGCTCGCTATTGTGGTGAATGTTTCGTCGAAAGACGCGGCAGAAGCGAAGAAACAAGCTGATGACCGCGTGGCGCAATATTTCGATTTCCTGCAAAAGAACGGCATCGAGAAAAAAGATATTGATGCTGCAAACCTCAGCACGCAGCCAGAGTATGATTACACCAAAGAAGGTAAGTCGGTACTGAAAGGCTATCGTGCCGAGCGTCAGGTGCAGGTGACGCTGCGTCAACTGGACAAGCTGAACGAGCTGCTGGATGGCGCGTTGAAATCTGGCCTGAATGAAATTCGTTCCGTTGAACTGGGTGTGGCGAATCCGGACAGCTATAAAGAGAAAGCGCGTAAAGTGGCGATCGCCAATGCTACGCAGCAGGCCAATGCGCTGGCAGAAGGGTTTAACGCTAAGTTAGGTTCGGTTTACAGCATCCGCTATCACGTTGCGAACTACCAGCCGATGCCGATGGCGCGCATGTACAAAGCCGCCGCTGCACCCGCTGATACCACCGCGCAGCAAACTTACGAGCAGCAGAGCATTCACTTTGACGATCAGGTGGATGTGGTGTTCGAAATCAAACCGAATACACCGTAAGTTTGTATACCAGGTCGCCATTAATGGCGACCTGATCTTTACGCCGGCAACACATCCTGACGCAGCACGCGATGTCCGTGCGCAATCAGCGCATCGGTGACGCTGCGCATCAAGCGGCTTTCCGGCGCAAACCGGTGCCAGTACAGCATACGACGCTGATACAGGCCTGGCGTCAAATCAACCAGCTCACCTTGCGCCAGCTCGCGCTCAATCTGCAGATGCGGAATCATACAGCACACCGACCCCTGACGCGCCAGCTGCACAAAGGCTTCTGACGAGTTAACGATATGGCAGGGCACGCTGCCCGGCGACAGGTCAAAATTCTGCTGTAAAAACGCCTGATGCATATCATCCAGATGATCAAACGCCACCGCCGGCGCTTTCAGTAGCGCAGAGCGCGTCACGCCATTTGGGAAGTAACGTGCAGCAAAATCAGGTGAGGCGCAGAACAGATAATCGAGCGCGCCCAATTGATCCACTAAGCAGCTGGGCAGCGGCTGCGGCTGAATACTCACCGCGCCGACCACTTCACCACGACGCAGACGTTCCTGCGTGCGGGTTTCATCTTCTACCTGCAAATTCAGGCGCACCGGCGAATCGGCCAGTACATCTTTCAGCGCGGGCAGCAGCCAGGTTGCCAGACTGTCGGCGTTGACCGCCAGCGACAGCAACAGCGGCGTGGTTCCACCGTTGTCATCACCCAGCCACTCCTCTTCCAGCAGTTCAACCTGATGTAACAACGCCAGTAATTTTTGTCCCTGCTCGGTCGGGCGCGGTGGCACGGTGCGCACCAGCAGCGGCTGACCAAATAAATTTTCCAGCTGTTTAATACGCTGCGAAACCGCAGATTGGGTAATGCAGAGTTTTTGTGCCGCACGCTCAAAGCCGCGCTCGCGAATCACAGCATCCAGCGCCTGAAGCGTTCGATAATCCGGGCGTTTCATTGTTGTTCTCTCTCGTTCAGGGTGGACGTTACTATGCCATAAAACTGTCAAATTGTGCTGCGGCGCATTTTTGCGGGCTGGCTTCCAAAGCGTTAAATCGGCTGTCTAACAGTCGCGCTTTTTTACAGCGCCTTGTTTTATACTACGCGCACTTCGATGTCGCACAGGTTTTAAACATACCATGACCCAGGATGAACTGAAAAAAGCGGTAGGTTGGGCAGCCCTGCAGTACGTAGAGCCCGGCACCATTGTCGGCGTAGGCACCGGATCAACGGCAGCGCATTTCATTGATGCACTCGGCACCATGAAGAATCAGATTGAAGGTGCGGTTTCCAGCTCGGAAGCCTCGACAGAGAAACTGAAAGCGTTAGGCATTCACGTCTTCGATCTCAACGAAATTGATGAGCTGTCGGTTTACGTCGATGGTGCCGATGAAATCAATCCGCAGATGCAGATGATCAAAGGCGGTGGCGCAGCGCTGACGCGTGAGAAAATCGTTGCAGCGGTGGCGAAGAAATTCATCTGCATTGCCGATGCATCGAAAGAAGTCGATGTGCTGGGCAACTTCCCGCTGCCGGTTGAAGTGATTCCGATGGCGCGTTCTTATGTGGCGCGTGAACTGGTTAAACTCGGCGGCTTGCCGGAGTATCGCCAGAACGTCATTACCGACAACGGCAACATTATTCTCGACGTGCATAATCTGCGAATTCTCGACCCCATCGAACTGGAAAAAACCATCAACGCGCTGCCTGGCGTGGTGACCGTTGGCCTGTTTGCAGGACGTGGCGCCGATGTCGCGCTGATTGGCACCGCCGACGGCGTAAAAACCATCGTAAAATGATCTGTCCGGCGCGCGTCATGCGCCGGTTATTTCCATCCGCAAAACATCTTTTCTCGCCAGGCTGAAATTTGGTGACTTATGTCACAAAAGATTCATCAGCAGTGAGTTCGTACTTCGTCCACTCAGGATGTCACGATTTTGTACGGCATTGTGCTGTCTCCGCGTGGGCGCGTGCTGGCTCCCAGGCAATCGTTTGTATTGCTGCGCACGAAATTTTTGATATTTTGACAGAAGGCTACCTTATGGTAGTCCTCATTGAATTCTGAATAGGGTCGGGAAATGGCAAAGGTATCACTGGAAAAAGACAAGATTAAGTTCCTGCTGGTGGAAGGCGTTCACCAGAGTGCGCTGGAAAACCTGCGTGCAGCAGGCTACACCAACATCGAGTTTCACAAAGGGGCGCTGGATGCGGAGTCGCTGAAATCCTCCATCCGCGATGCGCACTTCATTGGTATCCGTTCCCGTACCCAACTGACCGAAGAGATCTTCGCTGCCGCAGAAAAGCTGGTAGCAGTCGGCTGTTTCTGTATCGGTACCAACCAGGTTGATCTCGGTGCTGCGGCGAAACGCGGCGTGCCGGTGTTCAACGCACCGTTCTCCAACACCCGTTCAGTGGCTGAGCTGGTGATTGGCGAAATGTTGCTGATGCTGCGTGGCATTCCTGAAGCCAACGCCAAAGCGCACCGTGGCATCTGGAATAAAGTCGCCAACGGTTCGTTCGAAGCACGCGGCAAAAAACTGGGTATCATCGGCTACGGCCACATCGGCATGCAACTGGGTGTGCTGGCAGAAAGCCTCGGTATGCACGTGTTCTTTTACGATATCGAAAGCAAACTGCCGCTGGGTAATGCGACGCAGGTGCGTCATCTCTCCGATCTGCTCAACATGAGCGACGTGGTGAGCCTGCACGTTCCTGAAACCCAGTCGACCCAGAACATGATTGGTGCCGAAGAGTTGGCGCTGATGAAGCCAGGCGCGCTGCTGATCAACGCCGCGCGCGGTACCGTGATTGATATTCCGGCACTGTGTGATGCCCTGGCGAACAAACATCTGTCAGGTGCCGCCATCGACGTGTTCCCGGTTGAGCCTGCCACCAACAGCGATCCATTCAACTCTCCGTTGTGCGAGTTCGACAACGTGATTCTGACGCCGCACATTGGTGGTTCAACACAGGAAGCGCAGGAAAACATCGGTATCGAAGTGGCTGGCAAGCTGGCGAAGTATTCGGATAACGGTTCTACGCTGTCTGCGGTTAACTTCCCGGAAGTTTCGCTGCCAATGCATGCGGCGAGCGCGAGCCGTTTGTTGCACATCCACGAAAACCGTCCAGGCGTATTGACGGCCATTAACCTGATCTTTGCCGAGCAGGGTATCAACATCGCGGCTCAGTATCTGCAAACTACGCCGGTGATGGGTTATGTGGTGATTGATATCGATGCGGAAAAAGATGTAGCGGATAAAGCGCTGCAGGCGATGAAGGCGATTCCGGGCACCATCCGCGCCCGTCTGCTGTACTGATTAATCAGGGCGCCATCGGCGCCCTTTGTTTTTCCTGTTTACGCTTCCCATTGCCACAGTTTCGATGGCGTCAGTATCGCGGGTAGCGGCACATCCCATGCAGCGACTGGCAGCGCTTCTACGTGCTGGCAATCATGTGCGATCCCCACCGGAAGAAAACCATGCTGTTGCCAGTGTTGCAGCGTGCGATCGTAAAATCCGCCACCCATTCCCAAACGTTGACCTGCATGGTCAAACGCCACCAGCGGCACCAGCATCACATCGAGTTGATCCAGCGTTGCCAGTTGTGTGATATCCAAAGGCGGTTCCGGGATGCGAAGTTTATTTGGCATGAGTGAAGTTTCTGGGGTGTAACGGATAAACAGCAGATTGCCAGGCGAGAAGGGATGAAGCACCGGTAAATAGACCTGTTTTTTTTGCTGCCACAGTTTGGCGATCAGCGGGCGGGTATTGATCTCTCCATCGACAGACAAAAACAGCGCAATGCGTTGAGCATTAGCGATCGGCGCAATGTTGATGGCGTGTTCAGCCAACTGATCGGCGGCCTGTTCTTGCTGTTCAGATGTGAGATTACGGCGCAAATGGCGCACATGCTGTCGGATGTCTTGACGGTCGAGAAGTGAGGGCGCTGACATGATATCTAAATCCCCGGAATAATCGCTTCTTAAAAGCGATTATATCATGCGAACCGGGGAATCAGACTTGCTACTAAATGGAGATCTCCGAGATGCCGCCGCAGGCTGTAACCCTTGAACCCTTGGTTCAAGGTGAACATGCCGTCACAACTATTAGGCTTCTCGGACGGACCGAGCATGCGCACAAATTGTGGAGCGTCACATTCTGTTGGTATGAAATATCGGCTCAGGGGACTGGCCCGCTTGCAAACATCTCAGAGAAAATTTACTTCACCGTCACTCTAGCATGAGGACCATGAAGTGTTATTCAAAATTAGGGCCCTGGCGGTCAGTTATGCGACCTTGCTCTACTAACGCTTGTTCAATGGTCTGTTGCAGCATGCGGATACGTTGTTCCATGTTTGCTGCATAGTCGCGCGTCTTACCTTTCTCTTGTGCCAACTCGTGGCAGATGTTTAACGCGGCGATGAACACCAGCTGCTCTGTATTGGTGACTCTAGTGCGAACTTTTAAATCTTGCAACCGTTGATTGAGATCCTCTGCGGCCAGATTCAGCGCATCTTGCTGTTCAGGCGGGCAATTCACTCTTAACGAACGACCAAAAATTTGAATATCTACTGGTTGTGCAGACATGCCACCATCCTAACTGATTACTTCGATCGCATCTCCCTTACCGGTCAATGGGTTGGGAGGTGCGAAACTATATATACCCGAGTTATAAGTTACAACCCCTTTTCTGGAAACCCAGAGGCACCTGGTGGTAGCATAACACGAACTTATTCCGCCAACGACGACCAAAGCTTATGTCTTTACAGAACGCAACGCCGAGTTACAACGCGCTGGCCGCGGCCCTTTCACAGCAGGGCGTGGGCATGACGCCAGCCGAAATGCATGGTCTTCTTTCCGGGATCCTGTGCGGCGGCAATCAGGATACCAGCTGGAAAACCATGGTTCACGATCTCACCAACGAAGGCATGGCGTTTTCGCAGAGCCTGTCTCAGCCGTTGCAAGCGCTGCATGAAAGCCTGGCGACCACGCTGGAAGATGAAGGCTTTATGTTCCAGCTGATGTTGCCGGAAGATGATGACATCACGGTATTCGATCGCGCGGATGCACTGGCCGGTTGGGTAAACCACTTCCTGCTCGGTTTGGGCGTCACTCAGCCTAAGCTGGAGAAAGTGACCGGTGAAACCGGCGAAGCGATTGACGATCTGCGTACTATTGCACAGCTTGGCTATGACGAAGATGAAGATCAGGAAGAGCTGGAGCAGTCGCTTGAAGAGGTGATTGAATACGTGCGCGTTGCCGCTCTGCTGTGCCATGACACCTTCACGCGTCAGCATCAGCCAACCGCACCAGAAGTACAGAAACCTACGTTACACTAAGCGCGTCAATGCGGGTGCGTTGTGGCCCGTCTTCAACAGGGAGTGCAAACATGATTACCTTGGATACGTTTCAACAACGTCGTCAGGCGTTGATTGCCCGCATGGCGCCAGGCAGCGCGGCATTGATTTTTGCTGCACCTGAAGTGACGCGCAGCAACGACACCGAATACAACTTTCGGCAAAACAGTGACTTCTGGTACTTCACCGGTTTTAACGAACCGCAGGCGCTGCTGGTATTGATCAAAAGCGATGACAAGCACAATCACAGCGTGCTGTTCAATCGCGTGCGTGACCTGACGGCCGAAATCTGGTTTGGTCGCCGCCTTGGTCAGGATGCCGCACCGGCAAAACTGGGTGTCGATCGCGCCTTGCCGTGGGATGACATTGGCGAGCAGCTGCATCAACTGCTTAACGGGCTGGATGTGGTTTACCACGCGCAGGGCGAATACGCAGAAGCCGATCAGTTTGTGTTCAGCGCGCTGGAAAAACTACGTCGCGGCTTCCGTCAAAACCTCAGCGCGCCGGATACGCTTACCGACTGGCGTCCGTGGGTGCATGAAATGCGCCTTTTCAAAAGTGCGGAAGAGATTGAGATGCTGCGCCGCGCCGGCAAAATCAGCGCGCTGGCGCACACCCGAGCGATGCAAGCCTGTCGTCCAGGCATGTTCGAATATCAGCTGGAAGGCGAAATTCATCACGAATTCAATCGCCACGGCGCGCGTTTCCCCTCGTACAACACCATTGTTGGTTCCGGCGAAAATGGCTGCATTCTGCACTATACCGAAAACGAATGTGAAATGCGTGATGGCGACTTAGTGCTGATCGACGCAGGCTGTGAATTCCACGGCTACGCGGGCGATATCACCCGCACCTTCCCGGTCAACGGCACCTTCAGCGAGCCGCAGCGAGCTATCTACGACATCGTACTGGCCTCGCTCTACAAAGCGCTGTCGATGTTCCGTCCGGGCATCAGCATCCATGACGTCAATGACGAAGTGGTGCGCATCATGATCACCGGGCTGGTCGATCTCGGCATTCTGGATGGCAACATCGATACGCTGTTTGAAGAGCAGGCGCATCGTCCGTTCTTCATGCACGGTTTGGGCCACTGGCTGGGGCTGGATGTGCACGATGTCGGCCATTACGGCACGCCAAGCCGCGACCGCTTACTTGAGCCGGGCATGGTGCTGACCGTTGAGCCAGGCTTGTATATCGCGCCAGATGCCAAAGTGCCGCCACAATATCGCGGTATTGGCATTCGCATCGAAGATGACATCGTCATCACCGCTGACGGCAACGAGAATCTCACCGATAGCGTAGTGAAAGACGCCGACGCGATTGAAGCCTTGATGGCGGCGGCACGTCGCGCATGAGCATTTTGATTGCCGGCGGCGGCATGACCGGCGCGACCCTTGCGCTGGCGATTTCACATCTGACGCAAGGCCAACTGCTGGTTACGCTGATTGAACGCAGCCAGCCCGACAGCCGCGCACATCCCGGCTTCGACGGACGCGCGATTGCGTTGGCGGCAGGCACCTGTCAGCAGTTAGCGGATATCGATCTGTGGCGCTCGCTGGCCGATTGCGCCACGCCAATTACCGATATTCACGTTTCCGATCGCGGTCATACCGGTTTTGTTTCGCTTAAAGCGCAAGATCATCAGGTTCCGGCGCTCGGCCAGGTGGTCGAACTGTTTGATGTCGGCCAGCGACTGTTTCAACGCCTGCAGAAAGCGCCTGGCGTCACGCTGCGCTGCCCGGATCGCGTAACTTCGGTATCACGCACCGCAGATAACGTGCAGGTCACGCTGAACAGCGGCGAACAACTGAAAGGCGCATTACTGGTGGCCGCCGACGGTGCGCGTTCACCTTTAGGCGCGTCCTGCGGTATCACCTGGCAGCGCGACGATTATCAGCAGCTGGCGGTGATTGCCAATGTGTCGACGCAGTTACCGCATCAGGGCCGCGCCTTTGAGCGCTTTACCGAACACGGCCCGCTGGCGCTGTTGCCGATGTCCGGCAACCGCATGTCGCTGGTGTGGTGCCATCCGCTTGAGGCGCAAGCAACGGTTAAGCAGTGGGACGATGCCACCTTCCTGCAAGAACTGCAGCGCGCATTTGGCTGGCGGTTGGGGCGTTTCACGCACACCGGTCAACGCGAACATTATCCGCTGGCGTTGCAAACCGCTGAACGTCAGGTGACGCATCGTCTGGCGCTGGTGGGCAACGCGGCACAAACGCTGCATCCGATTGCCGGACAAGGCTTCAATCTGGGTTTGCGCGATGTGATGTCACTGGCAGAAACGCTGGCGGGCGCACATCGTCAGCAGCAAGATCCCGGCAGTTTCGCGGTATTGCAGCATTTTGCCGCGCGACGTCAGCCCGATCGTGCCGCCACTATTGGCGTCACTGACGGTTTAGTCCGACTGTTTGCTAACCGCTATGCGCCGTTGGTAGCAGGACGAAATCTTGGGCTGGTGGCGATGGACCATCTGCCTTGGCTACGAAATCCACTTGCCGTGCGCACGCTCGGCTGGGTTAAGCGTTAAGCACGAATTGAGGGGCAGCAATGCAAACTTTTGATGTGGCAATTGCCGGAGGCGGCATGGTGGGTTTGGCCGTCGCCTGCGGACTACAAGGTAGCGGCTTACGCGTTGCCGTGCTGGAAAAAGCACCCGAGCCACAGTTTGATCCGGCGGCCAAGGCGTCGATTCGCGTCTCCGCCATCAACGCTGCCAGCGAACGTCTGCTGCAAAAGCTCGATGTCTGGTCGAGCATTTTGGCGCTGCGTGCCAGTGCCTATCACGGCATGGAAGTGTGGGATCAAGACAGCTTCGGTTCGATCAGCTTTGATGATGAGCAGCAAGGTTTATCGCATCTCGGTCATATCATTGAAAATGAAGTGATTCATAGTGCGTTGTGGCAGCGTGCCAGTCAGAGCAGCGATATCACGCTGTTTGCCCCGGCGCAGTTGCAGCAAGTGGCATTTGGCGACAACGAAGCCTTTATTACGCTGCAAGATGGCAGCATGATGAGCGCCCGTTTGCTGGTTGCTGCCGACGGCGCGAATTCGTGGCTTCGTGACAAAGCGGATATTCCGCTGACCTTCTGGGATTACGAGCATCACGCGCTGGTGGCAAATATCCGCACCGATATGCCGCATGATGCCATTGCGCGTCAGGTGTTCCATGGCGACGGTATTCTGGCGTTTCTGCCGATGCAGGATCCGCACTTATGCTCAATCGTCTGGTCGCTCTCGCCGCAGGAAGCGGCGCGCGTGCAATCGATGCCGGAAGCGCTATTTAATCAGCAACTGTCGGTGGCGTTTGATATGCGTCTTGGCTTGTGTCAGGTCGAGAGCGAACGTAAAACTTTCCCGCTGACGGCACGTTATGCGCGTAACTTTGCCGCGCACCGTTTAGCGCTGGTCGGCGATGCCGCCCACACTATCCATCCGCTGGCCGGGCAGGGCGTGAATCTTGGTTTTATGGATGCAGCCGAATTAATTGGTGAAATTCGCCGCCTGCATCAGGAAGGCAAAGACATTGGTCAGCATCTCTATCTGCGTCGCTATGAGCGCAGCCGCAAGCACAGCGCGGCGATGATGCTCGCGGGGATGCAAGGCTTCCGCGAATTGTTTGCCGGCACCCATCCGGCGAAAAAGCTGCTGCGTGATGTGGGCCTCAAGCTCGCCGATACTTTGCCGGGCGTCAAACCGCTGATGCTAAAACAGGCGATGGGGCTTAACGATCTACCCAACTGGATACGCTAATCATCTCTGCCAACGGCGCCTAAATAGGCGCCGTTTTCTTTGCTGCACCGCAATGATGCAACGCTGCACCGCAATCGCGCCTCGTTTGATTTATTCTAATTTTACCCCTCAATTCGCATTAGTTTAATTCATGCTATAGCCCTGCGCATGCCGGACCACTTCTTAAACCTGCGGCGTCTATTCCCTCAATTTGCTGCATGAAAGCAATTTAGTCGTATTTTGTGCGAGGCTAATCACAATAATGCAGTGATTTATGCTAGTGGCTGTTCGATGGCTCATTGAAAGGTGGTAGTGTTTCGCCCTCGTTTTCCTCATGGTTAATTGCCGCATTAGGTGATAACTTCAGCATAAAGAGAACGTTTGCGTCAGCCTGCGAAGGCGACGCAGGCGCGTCACACTCACTTGTATTCACAGGATGGTTATGACTCAGCAAACGCCTCTATTCGAACAGCATCAGGCAAGCGGTGCGCGCATGGTGGACTTCCACGGTTGGATGATGCCGCTGCATTACGGCTCGCAAATGGATGAGCATCACGCGGTGCGTAACGATGCCGGCATGTTTGATGTTTCCCACATGACCATTGTCGATCTGCGCGGCGCACGTACCCGCGAATTCCTGCGTTATCTGCTGGCGAACGATGTCGCCAAGCTGACCCAACCGGGCAAAGCCCTGTATACCGGCATGTTGAATGCCTCCGCTGGCGTCATTGATGATTTGATTGTTTACTTTATGAGCGAAGATTTCTTCCGTCTGGTGGTGAACTCCGCCACGCGTGAGAAAGATTTAGCGTGGATTAAACAGCATGCGCAGCCGTTTGGCGTGGAGCTGACCGAGCGTGACGATCTGGCGCTGATTGCGGTGCAAGGTCCAAACGCGCAGCAGAAAGCACAAACGCTGTTTAGCGCTGCTCAGCGTGATGCCGTTGCCGGCATGAAACCCTTCTTTGGCGTGCAGGCAGAAAACCTGTTTATCGCTACCACCGGTTATACCGGCGAAGCGGGTTATGAGATTGCCATGCCTGCGAATGAGGCCGCCGCTTTCTGGCAGCAGCTGTTGGCCGCAGGCGTTAAACCGGCAGGACTCGGTGCGCGTGACACGCTGCGTCTGGAAGCGGGCATGAACCTGTACGGTCAGGAGATGGATGAAGGCGTTTCGCCACTCGCCGCCAATATGGGCTGGACCATCAGCTGGGAACCTGCCGATCGTGATTTCATTGGCCGCGATGCCCTGCAGGCGCAGCGCGAGCACGGCACCGAGAAGCTGGTTGGCCTGGTGATGACCGAAAAAGGCGTGTTGCGCAACGGCTTAACGGTGCGCTTCACCGATCAACAAGGTCAGCCGCAGCAAGGTATTATTACCAGTGGTTCCTTCTCACCAACCCTGGGTTACAGCATCGCGCTGGCGCGTGTGCCTGCCGGAATTGGTGAGCAGGCGATTGTGGAAATCCGCAACCGTGAAATGCCAGTAAACGTCACCAAACCGATTTTTGTTCGCGCCGGTGAACCGGTCGCCCAGTAATTTTTTTTCAGGAGAAATGGCCAATGAGCAATGTGCCAAGTGAATTGAAATACCGCGATAGCCACGAATGGGTCCGTAAAGAAGCCGACGGCACCTTTACTGTCGGTATCACCGAACACGCACAGGAACTGCTGGGCGATATGGTGTTTGTCGATCTGCCAGACGTTGGTGCCACCTTCGCGGCCGGTGATGACTGCGCCGTTGCGGAGTCGGTGAAAGCGGCTTCAGACATCTACGCGCCACTGAGCGGTGAGATTATTGCCGTGAATGACAATCTGGGCGATTCGCCAGAGCTGGTAAACAGCGCGCCATACGCCGATGGTTGGCTGTTCCGCATCAAAGCCAGCGACGCGTCAGAGCTCGACGCCATGCTGGATGCTGATGCCTACAAAGCCGCGATCGACGAGTAACCGGTAGCTTTAGAAGGTGACGCGCTGCGCCACCTTCTTTTTTATCTGCCTGATTTAACACCATTTTTGTAACCCAGCCCGATTCAGGATTTACTGCAAATGACCCAGACTCTCAGCCAGCTTGAACACAACGGTGCTTTCATTGAGCGCCACATCGGTCCTACGCCGGAACAACAGGACTTAATGCTGAAAGCGATCGGTGCCAGTTCGCTCTCCTCATTGATCAGTTCTATCGTGCCTGCCGATATCCAACTGCCAGGCCCGCCGGCAGTGGGCGACGCCGCGACCGAGCAGCAAGCGCTGGCAGAGCTGAAAGCCATTGCCAGTCAGAACCAACGCTACAAATCCTGGATCGGCATGGGCTACAGCGCGGTGATTACACCGCCCGTTATCCTGCGTAACATGCTGGAAAACCCAGGCTGGTACACCGCATATACGCCGTATCAGCCAGAAGTGTCACAGGGCCGTCTTGAGGCGCTGCTGAACTTCCAAACCCTGACGCTGGATCTGACCGGTCTGGATATCGCTTCCGCGTCACTGCTGGATGAAGCGACCGCCGCTGCCGAAGCGATGGCGATGGCCAAGCGCGTCAGCAAACTGAAAACCGCTACCAAATTCTTCATCGCCAATGATATTCATCCACAGACGCTGGATGTGGTGCGCACCCGCGCAGAAACCTTTGGTTTTGAACTGATTATTGATAGTGCTGACAAGGTGCTGGATCACGACGATCTGTTCGGCGTGTTGCTGCAACAGGTTGGTACGCACGGTGAAGTGCACGATTACCGCACACTGATTGCCGAGCTGAAAAGCCGCAAAGTGGTGGTGAGCGTAGCCGCAGACTTCATGGCGCTGGTGCAGTTAGAAGCGCCAGGCAAGCAGGGCGCAGATATCGTCTTCGGTTCTGCCCAGCGTTTCGGCGTGCCGATGGGTTACGGCGGACCACACGCCGCGTTCTTCGCCAGCCGCGACGAGCATAAACGCTCAATGCCGGGCCGTATCATTGGTGTATCGCGCGATGCCGCCGGTAACACCGCGCTGCGCATGGCGATGCAAACCCGCGAGCAGCATATTCGTCGTGAGAAAGCCAATTCCAACATCTGTACATCGCAGGTGCTGCTGGCGAATATCGCCGGTCTCTACGCGGTGTATCACGGTCCGGTTGGCCTGAAACGCATTGCATCTCGTATTCACCGTCTGACCAGCATTCTGGCTGCGGGCCTGCAAAACGGCGGCCTGAAGCTGCGTCACAACAGCTGGTTCGATACGCTGACAGTAGAAGTGGCTGATAAAGCGGCGGTGCTGAACCGCGCGCAGAGCTTTGGCGTCAACTTGCGCAGCGATATTCACAATGCCGTCGGCATTACGCTGGATGAAACCACCGCACGTGAAGATGTGCTGGCGCTGTTCGCGATTCTGCTGGGCGATGCTCACGGCCAGGACATTGATGCGCTGGATGCCGCTGTTGCTGCGGAAAACAGCGCGATTCCGGCCGGTCAGGTGCGTGAGAGCGCTTTCCTGACGCATCCGGTGTTCAACCGTCATCACAGCGAAACTGAGATGATGCGTTACATGCACAGCCTGGAGAAAAAGGATCTGGCGCTGAACCAGGCGATGATTCCACTTGGTTCGTGCACCATGAAACTCAACGCTGCGGCGGAGATGATTCCGATCACCTGGCCGGAATTCGCCGAACTGCATCCGTTCTGCCCGGCTGAGCAGGCGTCGGGTTATCTGCAGATGATTGGTCAGCTGTCGCAATGGCTGGTGCAACTGACTGGTTACGATGCGCTGTGCATGCAGCCCAACTCGGGCGCACAGGGCGAATATGCGGGTCTGCTGGCGATTCGTCGTTACCACGAAAGCCGCAACGAAGGTGGACGTAATGTCTGCCTGATCCCAAGCTCGGCGCACGGCACCAACCCGGCATCTGCGCAAATGGCGGGCATGTCGGTGGTGGTAGTGGCGTGTGATAAACAAGGCAACATCGACCTTGGCGATCTGCGTGAGAAAGCCGCACAGGTCGGTGAGCAGCTGTCGTGCATCATGGTGACCTATCCGTCAACGCACGGCGTTTATGAAGAAACCATCCGCGAAGTGTGTCAGATCGTGCATCAGCACGGCGGCCAGGTGTATCTCGACGGCGCCAACATGAACGCGCAGGTCGGTATCACCACGCCAGGTTATATCGGCGCGGACGTATCGCACCTCAACCTGCACAAAACCTTCTGCATCCCGCACGGCGGTGGCGGTCCAGGCATGGGCCCAATCGGCGTGAAAGCGCATCTTGCGCCGTTCGTGCCGGGTCACAGCGTAGTGCAAATTGATGGCGTGCTGACGCAACAGGGCGCGGTTTCTGCCGCACCGTTCGGCAGTGCATCGATTCTGCCAATCAGCTGGATGTATATCCGCATGATGGGCGCAGAAGGTCTGAAGCAAGCCAGTTCGGTGGCGATCCTGAACGCCAACTACATTGCCAGCCGTCTGCAATCGGCCTATCCGATTCTGTACGCAGGCCGCGATGGCCGCGTGGCGCACGAATGTATTCTCGACATTCGTCCGTTGAAAGAGCAGACCGGTATTAGCGAGCTGGATATTGCTAAGCGTCTGATCGATTACGGCTTCCACGCACCAACCATGTCATTCCCGGTGGCGGGAACGCTGATGGTTGAACCAACGGAATCCGAAAGCAAAATCGAGCTGGATCGCTTTATTGATGCGATGCTGGCCATCCGCATGGAAATCGATCGCGTTGCCGATGGCGAATGGCCGCTGGAAGATAACCCGCTGGTGAACGCTCCGCACACGCAGACAGAAATCGTCGGCGACTGGGCGCATCCGTACACCCGCGAACTGGCGGTGTTCCCGGCTGGCAGTGCTAACAAATACTGGCCGACGGTGAAACGTCTGGATGATGTATTTGGCGACCGCAATGTGTTCTGTTCGTGTGTACCAATTAGCGAATATATTTAGGCTAAAGTTACGGGAAGTATTTATGAAAGGGCCGACTGTTCGGCCCTTTTTTTGGAGGCAAAAATGGATCTGGCTTTGATTACCGGTGGTAGTCGTGGGATTGGCCGCGCAACCGCGTTATTGTTGGCGCAGGCGGGTTATCGCGTGGCGATCAACTATCGCCAGCGTCAAGCCGAAGCGGCAAGCGTGGTGGCAGAGATTGAAGCGCAGGGCGGCGGTGCGATTGCGCTGCAGGCCGATATCGCCGATGAAGCGCAGGTTATGCGTATGTTTGCCGAGTTGGATCAGCAAGAGGGCGAACTGCGTGTGCTGGTGAATAATGCCGGTATTTTGTTTACCCAATGCCGGGTGGAAGATCTGGATGCCGAACGTATTCAACGCGTGTTCGCTACCAACGTCACCGGTACATTCATTTGCTGTCGTGAAGCGGTGAAACGCATGGGGACGCATCATGGCGGCAAAGGGGGTGCTATCGTCAATGTGTCATCCGCTGCGTCACGTCTCGGTGCACCGGGTGAATATGTGGATTATGCCGCCTCAAAAGGAGCGATGGATACGCTGACCACAGGTTTATCGCTGGAAGTGGCGGCGCAGGGCATTCGCGTCAACAGCGTGCGTCCTGGCCTTATTTATACTGAAATGCACGCCGACGGCGGCGAGCCGGGCCGAGTCGATCGGCTGGCAAGCATGTTGCCAATGGGACGCGGCGGTCAGGCCGAAGAGATTGCTGCAGCGATTGTCTGGCTGGCGAGCGATGCCGCGTCGTATGTGACGGGCACCTTTATTGATGCGGCTGGCGGGCGATAATTAACCAGGCCGGCATAAATACCGACCCTACAAAACCTAAAAACGATGATCCTTTACGTATAAAACCCTCCAAATCCCCGTAGGGTCGCCATTCATGGCGACCGACTTAATCAATCTCTCACCTGTTACACCCACTCACAGATTTAATTTAGCGTACATGTGTACTCTGAAAATTATCCCGGTTACTCTGGTTGCTCAGAAATAGCACACTTGCTTTTTCCGTTGTTCAGGAATCCCTTCATGGTACAAACCCCAGTTATTGCCCAGGGCTACTCGTTGGCAGAAGAGATCGCCAATAGTATCAGCCACGGAATCGGCTGCATTTTCGGTATCATCGGGCTGGTGTTAATGCTGACACAAGCCGTTGAATCCCAAGCTAACATTACCGCGATCACCAGTTACAGCCTGTACGGCGGCAGCATCATTTTGCTCTATCTCGCCTCAACGCTGTATCACGCCATTCCCCATCAAAAAGCCAAATACTGGCTGAAGAAATTTGACCACTGCGCCATCTATCTGTTGATTGCCGGCACTTATACGCCGTTCTTGTTGGTGGGGCTCAATTCGCCGCTGGCACAGGGTTTGATGGTGGTGATTTGGAGTCTGGCGCTGGCCGGTATCCTGTTCAAAATCGCCTTTGCTCATCGCTTTGAAGCGCTGTCGCTGGTGACTTATCTCGGTATGGGTTGGCTGTCGCTGGTGGTGATTTATCAGCTGGCGATCAAACTGTCGCCGGGCGGGATTTGGCTGCTGGCTGCCGGTGGGATTGTTTATTCGCTGGGGGTGATTTTCTACGTCTCACGCCGCATTCCTTACAGTCACGCCATCTGGCATGGTTTTGTGCTCGGCGGCAGCGTGCTGCACTTCTGCGCGATTTATTTTTATGTGATGTAAGTTCGATTCAGGTCGCCATGAATGGCGACCCTGCGGGCTTGGTGCGCAATTATTCTGCCAATGAATACGGCAGCGGTTGAATGGTCAACTTGCCACTTTCATCGCCTTCCACGCGCAATACGCTATCCGGCTCCAAATCATTGTTCATTACCACCTGCACCCAAACGCTGCCGTCATCCAGCTGCACGCCGCTCAATACCGTGCCGGTGCGGCGCCATTTATCGCCCATCTGCAGCTCCATCGAACCGCCAACGTCCGGCACTTTGCTGGCTTTGCCCGCCAGCCAATAGAGTGCGCGTTTGTTAGCGCCGCGGAATTTGGCCCGCGCCACCATCTCCTGGCCGGTGTAGCAGCCTTTTTTGAAGCTGATGGCATCCAGCGCCTGCAGGTTGGTGGCTTGTGGGATCAGCTGCGCGCTGGTGGCGCTTTCAATCACCGGAATGCCCGCTTCGATATCCAGTGCCAGCCATTGCAAGCTGTCGTTGAACTGCGCTTCGCCCGCCAGTTTTTCTTTCAGCGCATTCGCCTGTTCTGACGTGGTCACCAGTAGGAAACGTTCGGCTGGCTGGGCAAACCACAGCAGCGTGCTGTCACCTTGCTGCACCACCGGCGTTTCGGCATCCGGCAGCGTGCTGAACACGCCCGCCAGCGCGGCGCGCGCCTGGAAACCGGCAACGCCCAGCAGCACCGCTTCATCATCCGCGACGAGGGTGACTTTGGCGAACACCGCGTACTTTTTCAGTTCGGTAAGCTGCTGCTCACGCAGGTTGCGGCGCACCACGTACGCGTAACCTTCAGTGCGATGGAACAGACGAATGTTGCTCCACATTTTTCCTTTGGCATCGCAGTGCGCGGCAGGACGATGTTGCGTCTCGCCCATCGCCGCAACATCCAGCGTCAGCTGACCTTGCAGATAAGACGTGCTGTCATTGCCCTGCACCTTCACCAGCGCCCATTCGTCGAGCGAAATCAGGGTCAAAGGCAGGCGTGACGATGCAGCAGGCTGGCGAGGTGGAAGGGTAAAAATCGACATGTCTCTTTCCTGATTAATGAGGTAATAGGTTGCAATGGTAAAAGAGCAGTGCGGCTTTGCAACCTGTTTACTGAATATGGCGCACAAATCGCGTGATACCCATTGCAAATTGGGGGATGTAACGCCGAGGCATTCCACAGGGATAAGCACAGCGCCTGCAGCGAGAAAAAAAAGCAGGTACACTGAGCGCCACTGTTTTTAGTCATGGAACCTGAGACATGGAAATTAACGACAAAGCCCGCGTCCAATGGGCATGCCGTCGCGGCATGCTGGAGCTGGATATCGCTATCATGCCGTTTTTCAAATTCGAATATGATTCGCTGGACGACACCGATAAGCAGGTGTTTATCGCGCTGTTAAAGAGTGACGATCCCGATCTGTTCAACTGGTTAATGAATCACGGTGAACCGGTCGATCCCGAGTTCAAACGCATGGTGAAACTGATTCAGCAGCGCAACCGTGAACGCGGTCCGGTGGCAATGTGATCTGCGGGCGTCACGCAGTGCGCGCGCACTGAATGTGACGCTCTCGCTGCTGTGCGCCGGTTTGCTGCTGGCGCTTGAGTGGCCTGACGCGTGGGCGTGGAGTAAAGCGCCGGTGTTAGTGCTGCTGCTGGCAGAGTGCTGGCGCAACGAGCGCCGTTTGGTGCAGCGCGTAGGTCGTCTGGCGCTAGACATGAAGGGCAATTGGCTGTGGCGCGATGTGCGCTGGCGAGCAGAACGCAGGGCAGATTGGTTACCGTATGGCGTTTTGCTGGTGTTGCGTAACCAGCAGGGGAAGCGCTGGCGGCTGTGGTTGATGCACGACAACCTGCCGCCCGGTGAATGGCGCACGTTACGCGCCTGCTGTTTTCTGCGCGAGGGGCAAACGCTGCCTTAAAGCAGCGCTGCGGTTTCCGTCAGAATCTGTTCACACCACTGTTCGACGCGCTCATCGCTCTGTTCGAACTGGTTAACATCGTCAAGCGCCAGGCCGACAAACTGCGAGCCATCTGCGGTCAGCGGTTTTTTGCTGGTAAACTCATAGCCTTCCAGCGGCCAGTAACCCACAAACTGCACGCCCATCGGCTGCAACAGTTCGTGCAGCATGCCGAGCGCATCCAGGAACCATTCGGCGTATTCGCCCTGATCGCCCATGCCGTACAGCGCCACGATTTTCCCGCGCAAGTTCAGCGCCGGAATCTGCGGCCAAATCGCTTCCCAATCTTCCTGCAATTCACCGAAGTCCCACGTCGGAATACCGAGGATCAGCAAATCGTACTGCTCCATCAGCGACGGATCGTCATCTTTCAAATTGTGCAGCGTGACTAATTCTTCACCGATAAAGTCGCGGATCTTCTCCGCCGTCATCTCGGTGTAGCAGGTGCTCGAACCATAAAACAAACCGATATTCATGCAATTAATGCTCTGTCTGAAACTGACTCGGGGGCAATTGTACCAGAAGCAGGCTACTTTCAGGCATAATGAGCACGATTTCACACGGGCGGAGAGTACAGTGCAGGACAGCGATCTGATCGAACAGTTTTTGGATGCGCTTTGGATTGAGCGTAATCTGGCGCAGAACACGCTCGCCTCTTACCGGCAGGATCTGCAAACGCTCACCGACTGGCTGCATCACCACGATCGCACGCTATTAACGCTTGAAGCGCTTGATTTGCAGCAGTTTCTTGCCGAACGCGTTGAGGGCGGCTACAAAGCCACCAGCTCGGCGCGCACCCTCAGCGCCATTCGCCGCTTGTGCCAATATCTCTATCGGGAAAAAGTGCGCAGCGACGATCCCAGCGCGCTGCTGTCGGCACCGAAACTGCCGCAGCGTCTGCCGAAAGATCTCAGTGAAAACCAGGTCGAACGCTTGCTGCAGGCACCGAGCATTGATGTGCCGCTCGAACTGCGCGACAAGGCGATGCTGGAGCTGCTGTACGCTACCGGTTTACGCGTAACGGAGCTGGTGGGTTTGACCATCAGCGATATCAGCCTGCGTCAGGGCGTGGTGCGCGTAATCGGTAAAGGCAACAAAGAGCGTCTTGTGCCGTTAGGTGAAGAAGCGGTTTACTGGATTGAATACTATATGGAACATGGTCGGCCGTGGCTGCTCAACGGGCAAACGCTGGACGTGATGTTTCCCAGCCAGCGCGCGCAGCAAATGACGCGGCAGACCTTCTGGCATCGCATTAAACACTATGCGACCCTTGCCGGTATCGATAGCGAAAAGCTGTCGCCGCACGTGCTGCGCCACGCATTTGCCACACATTTACTGAACCACGGCGCCGATTTACGCGTCGTACAGATGTTGCTGGGCCACAGCGACCTCTCGACCACCCAAATTTATACGCACGTCGCCACTGAGCGCCTGCGTCTGTTACATCAACAGCATCATCCGCGCGCTTGAGATGCGGTAACAAGGATTTAAGATGAAAAAGCAGCTAACGATGCTGGCTCTGCTGGTCAGTGCATTCACTGGATTGGCGCATGCCGATGACAACGCTATTCAGCAAACGCTAAAAAAACTGGGATTGCAGCAGGCTGAAATCCAGCCGTCCCCGCTGCCGGGTATCAAAACGGTGCTGACCGAAAGCGGCGTGCTTTACGTCTCCGAAGACGGCAAGCACATGATTCAGGGCCCGCTATATGATGTCAGCGGCACCCAGCCGATCAACGTTACCAACCAGCTGCTGGACAAAAAAGTCACTGCGCTGGCGCCAGACATGATTGTCTATAAAGCGCCGAAAGAGCAGCACGTCATCACCGTGTTCACCGACATCACCTGCGGCTACTGCCGCAAGCTGCATGAGCAGATGGCCGACTACAACGCGCTCGGCATCACCGTGCGCTATCTGGCCTTCCCGCGTGAAGGTCTCAACGGCCAGGTTGAAAAAGCCATGCGCGCCATCTGGTGCAGCGCCGATCGTAACAAAGCTTTCGATGCAGCGATGAAAGGCGATGCGCCGCAGATGGATGCGCCAGCGACCTGCAAAATCAATATCGAGCAGCAGTACAAACTCGGCATCCTGTTTGGCATTCAGGGCACGCCAGCCATTCTCACGGATAGCGGCATGATGATTCCTGGCTATCAGGGACCGCAAGAGCTGAAGCAGGTGCTTGATGGCCAGAAACGTGGCGGTTAACGCACAGTGATGCATTCTGTTGAATTGCGTCGGCGCGAAGCCGAGACCGAAGCCAGCTTACCCGCTGATTTGCCCCCTTTGCTGCGCCGCTTGTATCTGCAACGCGGCGTGAAACAGGCGCTGGAACTGGAGCGCGGCGCTAAACATCTGCTGCCGTGGCAAACGCTGGGCGGCATCGAAGCCGCCGTGACGCTGCTGCATCAGATGCTGTTGGCAGGCAAGCGCATTGTGGTGGTAGGCGATTTCGATGCCGATGGCGCCACCAGCACCGCGTTAACCGTGCTGGCGCTGCGCAGCCTTGGTGGCAACGTTGATTATCTGGTGCCAAACCGTTTCGAAGATGGTTACGGCTTAAGTCCGGAAGTGGTCGAGCAGGCCAAAGCGCGCGGTGCGGAGATGATTCTCACCGTCGACAACGGCATCTCATCACATGCTGGAGTCGATACCGCGCATCAGCACGGCATTCCGGTGCTGGTTACCGATCACCACTTGCCGGGCGAAACCTTGCCTGCCGCCGAAGCGATTGTGAACCCCAACCTCAACGACAGCGAATTCCCTTCACGTTCGCTGGCGGGTGTTGGCGTAGCCTTCTATCTGATGCTGGCGCTGCGTGCGCATCTGCGTCAGCAAAACTGGTTTAGCGATAGCCGCGCCGAGCCAAACCTGGCGGAACTGCTCGATCTGGTGGCGCTAGGCACCGTAGCCGATGTGGTGCCGCTGGATGCCAACAACCGCATTCTGGTGTGGCAAGGTTTGAGTCGTATCCGCGCCGGAAAATGCCGCGCCGGGATTCGCGCGCTGTTGGAGATTGCCAATCGCGATGCGCGTCAACTTGCTGCCAGCGATCTCGGTTTTGCTGTCGGTCCGCGTCTTAATGCCGCCGGTCGTCTGGACGATATGTCGGTTGGCGTGGCGTTGCTGCTCACCGAAGATATCTCCGAGGCGCGCATGCTGGCCAATGAGCTCGATGCGCTGAATCAGACGCGCAAAGAGATTGAGCAGGGCATGAAGAGCGAAGCGCTGGCGCTGTGCGATGAGCTGGAGCGCCAGCACACCGATCTGCCGCTGGGTCTGGCGTTCTACCATCCAGAGTGGCATCAGGGCGTGGTCGGAATTCTGGCGTCGCGATTAAAAGAGCGCTTTCATCGTCCGGTGATCGCTTTCGCGCCTGCCGGAGACGGCACGCTGAAAGGTTCTGGCCGCTCGATTGCCGGTTTGCATCTGCGCGATGCACTGGAGCGTCTCGACACGCTGTTCCCGGGTTTGATGATCAAATTTGGTGGTCACGCCATGGCAGCCGGATTGTCACTGGAAACCGCGAAGTACGAGGAGTTCCGTGCGCGTTTTGCCGCGTTGATTGATGAGTGGCTGGATGGCGAAGCGCTGCAGGGCGTGATTTGGTCGGACGGCGAACTGCATGCGCAGGAGTTTACGCTGCACACCGCCGAAATGCTGCGAGAAGCCGGTCCGTGGGGCCAGGCGTTCCCGGAGCCGGTGTTCGATGGCAAGTTCAAGCTGCTGCAACAGCGGTTAGTGGGCGAGCGTCATTTGAAAGTGATGGTCGAGCCGCTCGGCGGCGGCCCGCTGTTAGATGGAATTGCCTTCAACGTGGATACCACGCTGTGGCCAGACAGCAGCGTGCGTCAGGTGCAGCTGGCCTACAAGCTGGATATTAACGAGTATCGTGGTAACCGTTCGGTGCAGTTGATCATCGATCATATCTGGCCGATGTAAGGTGCGTGAGGTCGCCATGAATGGCGACCCTACACCGTTGGGTGCGCAGCACTCAGAAACTCACATCCACACCGCCGCGCAGCACTTTCTCGTCACCATGATCGGCGAAGTGCTGGTCGGCGCGCAGGAACAGGCGCGCACGAGACGTCTGCGCCACATCCAACCGCACGCCTAACCACTGCGACCGGCGATCGAGCTGCATACCGGGAATCGTGAAACGGTTCTGGTCATCGCCAAAGCCACCCCAGCGCGCGCTGACATCCATCGACGGATTGTTGAACGCGTACTGATATTCGCCATACAGACTCAGCATGCTCCACAATCCAGCCGACCAATCCTGCCGTGCGCTGATACTCAAACCGCTATAACCGACGCTGCGTCGATAGCTGTCGCCGTCACCACTCAGACCAAACGCGCTGCCTTTATCCTCAAATGCACCGGTATCCAGCCCGGTTTCACGCCAGCCGAGATACGGTTCGAGGCGATAGTTATCCTCAATTGTCCAGCGATAGCCGCTCTGCAGCGCCGCCTGCCAGCTGTTGCTGCTGGTGGTCGATGACACCGGCGAAGCTTCATCCAGCAATATCAGGCGTTTTAACTCATCGCGACCATGTTGATAGCTTATATTGCCCTGCAGATACCATTCTGGCGTTAGATCGTAGCGACCATACAGCATCGCGCCTTGCAGGCGATTACGGCTGGTGCCGCCGGTTTGGTCGTAGGTGGAATCGATCTGGTTCTGCGTCCACGCCACGCCCACGCGCAGACCAGAAACGCCCAAATCGCTATCTACGCCCAACGCAGTAAGCGTGTTGCGATAATCGGTACCGAGGTAGCCCGCCTGATCCAGTGAACCGCGCAGTTGACCGCTTTCGATCCAGAAACCGTAACGATTGTCGGCGCTGGCGTCGGCGATACGGTTGCTTAACAGGCGGCTTTGATAATCCAGCGCGTTAAACAGCACCGCATTGCTGGAGGCGTGCGCCTGACCGGAAAGGGAATTGATGGCAGCCTGAGCATTGCTGGCATCCGCCAGCGTCTGGAACGCGCCGGCCGCGCCCAGCGCCGACTGCTGCGCACTGCTGAGCGATCCCTGTTGCTGCCAGCTATCCGCCACGCTAAATGCCTGCTCCAGATTCACGGCCGTTTGCTGGGTGCTGGCGCCGTTGATGCCCATCGCTGCCGCTGCTGCCGCAGTATTTTTACGCGTCAGTTGGCCGGTGACGCTGTTGGCGTTGTAGCTGACCGAACCCTCAAGAAACACGCCGGTGTTGACCTGACTGAACTGGCCGCTGACGCCCGCATCGCTGGTCAGCAGCGTTTCCTGCTGTTTCACCACATAGGTCGATGACGGTGGCGCGAGGTTTAGCATGCCGTCCAGCGTCGAATGGCCCGCGACGCGCAGCGGACTGTTCAGCGCGATATTCAGCACGCCATTGCTGCGTTGCTGGTAATCGCCGTGCACCTGCAAGCCGCCGTTAACCGATCCCTGATTGAGCAAGCTGCCGCCAATCACGCCGCTGCCACCCAGGATGCCGCTGCCGCTGACGTTGGCACTGCCAGCAATCGCACCATCGATGAGCAATGTATTGGCCGAGACACTGGTCTGGCCGAGGTAACTGTTGTTGCCGGTTAACTGCAGCACGCCGCCATTATTCGCGCCGTCAAGGATCAGACCGCGATCGCCGCTGATGGCATTCGAGAAGACATAGCTGCCCGCATCCAGGCTGGCGTGAAAATCATTGGCCCAAAACATCGCCGGACCGTTCAGCGCTTTCGCCTGGTTGAGATCGCCCCAGCCGAAGGTATCGTTGTAAGGCCTCCCGTTGGCGCTATCCGCAGCGCCTGCATACGCATCGCTATGATAAGTGGCGGTGGTCAACAGCGTTTGCTGCAGGTTGTAGCCGCTCATCCACGGAAAGCGCTGCAACACTTGCGAAGCCGCCGCTGCAGCGCGCGGTGCGGCAAATGAGGTGCCGTAGCTACGCGCATTCACCCAGGTGCCGTCGCTATTCTGAAAACGATAATCGCTGTAACCCGGTGCGCTCAGGCACCATGCGGCAGCGTTGCCGCAGGCATCAAACGGCCCGGTTAAGGCCGCGCGGTTCGCCGTGTCGTATGAGGTGCTGTCCATCACGCCGGTGACCGCCAGCATGTTCTTTTGCAGCGCGCTGTCCTGATAAATCAGCGGCAGTTGGGCGTTAGGAGAAGGTGTGGCGGTGCCGCCATTGCCGGTGATCACCACCGCCAGGCCGTTAGCCGCCGCAATCTCACGCATGCTTTGCACCAGTACCTGATAGTGCGGCTGCGCATCGGTTAACGCCTGCGCGGTGGTTAAACGTTCGCTGGAGGCGTACGACATATTGAAAATCCGCACGCCCTGGCTCAGCAGGCCGCTCACCGCTCGCGCGGTATCGTCGTATTGAAAAATATTGTTTTGCGATGCCTGCGCCACATGCAGTGCGCTACCCGGCGACAGGCCCAATAACGTCAGCGCCACCACGGTGCCGTGACCGTTAATGCCCTGGTTATCATTCAAACTGCTACCGCCGCCAACGTAGCTGGTGAACTGCACATTGGCGTAATTAACTTCACTGCGATCGGGCGATAACCCCGAATCAATAATGCCCACTTTGCTGGCATTGCCTGACGCGCCGGGCTGAGCTGGCGTGGGTGTCTCAGGCGTGCCGGTGGTGGGCGAGGTTGTCGCGCTACCGCCGCCTCCACCTCCGCCACCGCAGGCGGCGAGTAACAAAGGCATCAACAAGGCAAGCAGGCGCGGAGAAGTGCGCAAACCGGGAATAAACATCGATACTCCTTCATGTCTCTCAGGACATGTTGTGCCCGCTCACGTTTACGGGCGCTGATTACTGTGTCATTCCCTGTCAAAGCTGCGCATTCCTGGCGGTCGTGGTGACAAACGGTCTGGACGTTAGTGATGTCCATCGGGGGGATAGTCACTGAGCAAAATGATAAAAGGGCGCTAACAAATCGATAGGCTGAATATCAGCTGCTTAATGGCGTTGTTTGAGACGTGTCTGCTTTCTTGCAGGAAATTTCTCACAAGGCAATTCTTAATGATTTATCGTTATAAATCATGATCTTTAATGACGTCTTTCAGCGCTAATCGCCTAAAATTTGCAGGAAAATTCCTAAGAAGGTTCTGAGGGAGAGGTGTTTGCTGGGGTGTTTTGGAAAACATAACGAATGCGGCTTTCCAGAAGGTTGAGAACTTTTTTTCTCGCGGCGCGTGCGTACTCACTCACACTGCGTGCAATGCTACAAAGTACGCACACTTTCGGGTAAACTAGCGCGTTAGTTTTTATCTCCTTTCACCGAATCGTCAAAAAAGACTGAAAAGCCATGTTTGAAATTAATCCGGTCAAAAATCGTATCCAGGACCTCAGTGAGCGCAGCGACGTTCTTCGGGGGTATCTTTGACTACGATGCCAAGAAAGAACGCCTCGAAGAAGTAAACGCCGAGCTGGAACAGCCTGACGTCTGGAACGAACCTGAGCGCGCGCAAGCGCTGGGTAAAGAACGCGCTTCACTGGAAGCGGTGGTGGAAACCTTAGATCACATGCGTCAGGGCCTGGAAGATGTGCAAGGCTTGCTGGATCTGGCGGTGGAAGCCGACGACGAAGAAACTTTCAACGAAGCGGTTGCCGAGCTTGATGCACTGGAAGTGAAGCTCGGTGAACTGGAATTCCGTCGTATGTTCTCAGGCGAATATGACAGCGCCGACTGCTACATGGATATTCAGGCCGGTTCTGGCGGCACCGAAGCGCAGGATTGGGCCAGCATGCTGCTGCGCATGTATCTGCGTTGGGCGGAAGCCAAAGGCTATAAAACCGAAATTATCGAAGAGTCAGACGGTGAAGTGGCCGGAACCAAATCCGCCACCATTAAAATCATCGGCGACTACGCGTTTGGCTGGCTGCGCACCGAAACCGGCGTTCATCGCCTGGTGCGAAAGAGCCCGTTCGATTCCGGCGGCCGTCGCCATACCTCATTCAGTTCGGTGTTTATCTACCCGGAAGTGGATGACAACATCGATATCGATATCAATCCCGCCGATCTGCGTATCGACGTTTACCGCGCCTCCGGTGCGGGCGGCCAGCACGTTAACAAAACCGAGTCTGCGGTGCGTATTACCCACTTGCCGACCAACATTGTGGTGCAGTGCCAGAACGACCGTTCACAGCACAAGAACAAAGATCAGGCCTTCAAGCAGTTACGCGCCAAGCTGTACGAATATGAGATGCAGAAGAAAAACGCGGACAAGCAGGCAGCGGAAGATAACAAATCTGATATTGGCTGGGGCAGCCAGATCCGTTCTTATGTTCTCGACGATTCACGCATCAAGGATCTGCGCACCAGCGTAGAAACCCGCAACACCCAAGCGGTGCTGGATGGCGATATCGATCGTTTTATTGAAGCAAGTTTAAAAGCAGGGCTATAAGGAACCGACATGTCTGAACAACAACCGCAGAGCGCTGATGCCGCCCTTGAGTTAAACAACGAACTGAAAGCGCGTCGCGAAAAACTCAGCGCGCTGCGTGAAAAAGGCGTGGCGTTTCCTAACGATTTCCGCCGCGACACCACGTCTGATGTGCTGCATGCCAGCTATGACGCTAAAGAGAACGAAGAGCTGGAAGCGCTGGGCGTAGAAGTGAGCGTGGCCGGTCGAATGATGACGCGCCGCATCATGGGTAAAGCGTCATTCGCCACCCTGCAGGATGTCGGCGGCCAGATTCAGATCTACGTCTCACGCGACGATCTGCCAGAAGGCGTCTACAACGAGCAGTTCAAGAAGTGGGATCTCGGCGATATCCTCGGTGCGCGCGGTAAGCTGTTCAAAACCAAAACCGGTGAGCTGTCGATCCACATCACCGAGCTGCGTCTGCTGACCAAAGCGCTGCGTCCGCTGCCGGACAAATTCCACGGCCTGGCCGATCAGGAAACCCGTTATCGTCAGCGTTATCTCGATCTAATCTCCAACGACGATTCGCGCAAAACCTTCAAAATTCGCTCACAAATCATGGCTGGCATTCGTCAGTTCATGGTTAACCGCGAGTTTATGGAAGTGGAAACTCCGATGATGCAGGTGATTCCTGGCGGCGCGTCTGCGCGTCCGTTTATCACCCATCACAATGCGCTCGACATCGATATGTACCTGCGTATTGCGCCAGAGCTTTATCTGAAGCGCCTGGTGGTGGGCGGATTTGATCGCGTGTTCGAGATCAACCGTAACTTCCGTAACGAAGGTATTTCGCCGCGCCATAACCCAGAGTTCACCATGATGGAACTCTATATGGCGTATGCGGATTACAAAGATCTGATCGAGCTGACTGAGAGCCTGTTCCGTACCCTGGCGCAGGATGTGCTGGGCACCACCGAAGTGCCGTATGGCGATCACAGCTTCGATTTCGGTAAGCCGTTCGAGAAGCTCACCATGCGTGAAGCGATCAAGAAATACCGTCCGGAAACCGACCTGAGCGATCTGGAAGACTTCGATAAAGCGGTAGCGATTGCTAAATCGCTGCACATCAAAGTCGAGAAGAGCTGGGGCCTGGGCCGCGTAGTAACAGAGATCTTCGAAGAGACCGCTGAAGCGCACCTGATTCAGCCAACCTTCATCACCGAATACCCGGCTGAAGTATCACCGCTGGCGCGTCGTAACGACGAGAACCCGGAAATCACCGACCGCTTTGAGTTCTTCATCGGCGGCCGTGAAATCGGTAACGGCTTCTCAGAGCTGAACGATGCAGAAGATCAGGCTGAGCGTTTCCTGCAGCAGGTGAATGCGAAAGAGTCTGGCGATGACGAAGCGATGTTCTACGACGAAGACTACGTCACCGCGCTGGAGCACGGCCTGCCGCCAACCGCTGGTTTGGGCATTGGTATCGACCGTATGGTGATGCTGTTCACCAACAGCCACACCATCCG
>NZ_DALYOQ010000043.1:0-23373 GCF_031974595.1 Pantoea sp. CTOTU46764
CCTGACCTGCATACTTAGGTGCTGTACCGTGCGTTGCTTCGAACAGGGCACATTCGTCACCGATGTTTGCGCCTGGTGCGATACCGATACCGCCAACCTGTGCCGCCAGGGCATCAGAGATGTAGTCACCGTTCAGGTTCATACAGGCGATCACGTCGTATTCAGCTGGACGCAACAGGATCTGCTGCAGGAAGGCATCCGCGATCACGTCTTTAACAAGGATCTCTTTACCGGTGTTCGGGTTCTTGAACTTCATCCACGGGCCACCATCGATCAGCTCGCCGCCGAACTCTTCTTTCACTAACTGGTAGCCCCAGTCTTTGAAAGAACCTTCGGTGAACTTCATGATGTTGCCTTTGTGAACCAGGGTCAGAGAATCACGATCGTTGGTGATGGTGTATTCCACTGCTGCGCGTACCAGACGTTTGGTACCCTCTTCCGAGCATGGCTTAACGCCGATACCGCACTGCTCAGGGAAGCGAATTTTCTTCACGCCCATCTCTTCGCGCAGGAACTTGATCACTTTATCCGCTTCTGGCGTGCCCGCTTTCCACTCGATACCGGCATAAATATCTTCTGAGTTTTCACGGAAGATCACCATGTCGGTTTCTTCAGGGCGTTTAACCGGGCTTGGGGTGCCTTTGTAGTAGCGAACCGGACGCAGACACACGTACAGATCCAGCTCCTGACGCAGCGCAACGTTCAGAGAACGAATACCGCCGCCAACGGGCGTAGTCAGTGGGCCTTTGATGGCAACGCGATATTCTTTGATTAAATCGAGGGTTTCCTGCGGCAGCCAAACGTCCTGGCCGTAAAGTTCTACTGATTTTTCACCAGTATAAATTTCCATCCAGGAAATTTTACGCTCGCCGTTGTAGGCTTTCTTCACAGCGGCATCAACCACTTTCAACATTACCGGGGAAACATCAACACCGATACCGTCACCTTCAATGTAAGGAATAATCGGGTTATTCGGAACTGTAAGTTTTCCCTGAGCCAGGGTGATTTTTTGACCTTCCGCCGGAACAACTACTTTGCTTTCCATCAACCTCTCCTTCGAGCGATTTTTTGTTAATGATTTGTAAGATGCGGGTCAATACTACTTGATTATTTCCGCTACGCCAATCACCGTAGTTTCGCGCTATAATGCGCCGAATGTTTCTGACTGCAAAGCCCATGCGAAAAACTTCTCAACGAATTCACCAGGATAAGCGTGCGAACGCCCCAGCACGTAAGCCCGTGCGCCGTGATACCCGTCCGAAAGGCCCAAGACGCGTCATACTCTTTAACAAACCCTTCGATGTTTTGCCGCAATTCAGTGATGAAGCCGGACGCCGAACGCTGAAAGATTTTGTGCCGGTAGGCGACGTTTATGCTGCAGGCCGCCTCGATCGCGACAGCGAAGGATTGATGATTTTGACCAACGATGGCGCGCTGCAGGCCGCGTTGACGCAGCCCGGCAAGCGCACTGGAAAGGTCTATTTCGTGCAGGTGGAAGGTGCGCCGCAGGAATCGGATTTATCCCTGTTACGGATTGGCGTGACGCTGAACGATGGCCCAACGTTGCCGGCAGGCATTGAGTTAGTGGACGAGCCAGAGTGGCTGTGGCCGCGCCAGCCGCCGATTCGCGAGCGTAAGGCGATTCCCACCAGCTGGCTGAAAATCACCCTGTTTGAGGGCCGAAATCGCCAGGTACGGCGCATGACGGCCCACATCGGTTTTCCGACGTTGCGCCTGATTCGCTTTGCGATGGGCGAACATCAGCTAGGCGATTTGCCGCCGGGTGAATGGCGCGATATCAGCGCAGCCATTTAATAACTTTTAGTTAACAATTTCGGAGGAAGGATGTTTAAACCTCATGTAACGGTCGCCTGCATTGTGCAGGCACAGGGACATTTGCTGGTGGTGGAAGAGCGCGTCCACGGTCGTATTACCTGGAATCAGCCCGCCGGGCATCTTGAGGCCAATGAAACCCTGCTCGAAGCCGCGCAGCGTGAATTGTTTGAAGAGACCGGCATCGACGCCCATCCCGAATATTTCCTCGGCGTGCAACAGTGGATTGCCCCGGACAATACACCTTTTGTGCGTTTCCTGTTTGGCCTCGATCTGGCCGAAAAAGTTGAAACCTCGCCGCACGATCGCGACATCGATTGCTGCTGGTGGCTGCCGCCAGAGCAGATTCTGACGGCAAATCGCCTGCGTTCACCGCTAGTGGCAGAGAGCGTGCGGCTGTGGCAACAAGGCGAACGTTATCCGCTGCATCTGGTCGCGCCGTTCCAGTGGCCGTTTCATGAGGGTGCGCGCCCCGCTTCTGCATGATAGAATGCGCCGCCTGTTTTTATCGTAATTTAAGAGTGCGTCATGTCTGACAACAGCCAGAAAAAAGTGATCGTCGGAATGTCCGGCGGCGTCGATTCTTCCGTTTCCGCCTGGTTACTGCAGCAGCAGGGCTACCAGGTTGAAGGCCTGTTCATGAAGAACTGGGAGGAAGACGATGGCGAGGAGTATTGCACCGCCGCCGATGATCTGGCTGACGCACAAGCCGTGTGTGACAAACTCGGCATAAAACTGCACAAAATCAACTTCGCCGCTGAGTACTGGGATAACGTGTTCGAGCACTTCCTGGAAGAGTACAAAGCCGGTCGCACGCCGAATCCCGACATCCTGTGCAACAAAGAGATCAAGTTCAAAGCCTTCCTTGAGTTCGCGGCGGACGATCTCGGCGCAGATTTCATCGCCACCGGCCACTACGTGCGCCGCCAGGATGTGGACGGTCAAAGCCGCCTGCTGCGCGGCCTCGACGGCAACAAAGATCAAAGCTATTTCCTTTACACGCTCAGCCACCAGCAGATTGCGCAAAGCCTGTTCCCGGTTGGCGAACTGGATAAGCCGGAAGTGCGCCGCATCGCTGAGCAGTTGGATCTGATCACCGCCAAGAAGAAAGATTCCACCGGCATCTGCTTTATCGGCGAGCGCAAGTTCCGTGACTTCCTTGGCCGCTATCTGCCTGCCCAGCCGGGTGAAATCGAAACCGTTGACGGCGAAATCGTCGGTGAACATCAGGGCTTGATGTACCACACGCTCGGCCAGCGTAAAGGCCTCGGTATTGGCGGTCGTAAAGAGAGCAACGACGATCCCTGGTATGTGGTCGGCAAAGATGTGGCGCGCAATCGCTTGATCGTGGCGCAAGGCGGCGAGCATCCGCGCCTGATGTCTGTAGGTTTGATTGCCCAACAGCTGCACTGGGTCGATCGCCAGCCGATTACCGCCCCGCTGCGCTGCACGGTGAAAACCCGCTATCGCCAGACCGACATTCCGTGTGAAATCATTCCGCACGGCGACGACCGTATTGAAGTCCGTTTTGACGAGCCGGTTGCGGCCGTCACGCCAGGTCAATCTGCCGTGTTTTATCTCTGTGAAGTGTGCCTCGGCGGCGGCATTATCGAACAACGCCTGCCTCTGGCAGAAGCCTAAGGTCGGCGCTGCCCGACGCGATGACAGGAGTTAAGCGTGGCTAAGAACTATTATGAGATTACACTGGCGCTGGCGGGCGTATGTCAGGCCGCCCATGTGGTGCAACAGCTCGCGCAGCAGGGACATTGCAATACTGCGGCACTGAACGTGTCGCTGCGCAGCCTGATCGATCTCAATCCCGGTTCAACGCTGGCGGTGTTTGGCAACGACGAAGCCAATTTGAAGGTTGGATTAGAGACCTTAATGGCGGTGCTGAACAGCAGCAATCGTCAGGGCGCCAGCGCAGAACTGACGCGCTACACCTTAAGCATGATGGTGCTGGAGCGTAAGCTGCACGGCAATAAAACGGCGATGAACACGCTGGCACAGCGCATCGGCCAGCTTGACCGTCAACTGGCGCATTACGAGCTGGAATCGGACACCATCACCAGCGCGATGGCGGGCATTTATGTCGATGTGATTAGCCCACTGGGTCCGCGCATTCAGGTGACCGGTTCGCCGCAGGTATTACAGAATTCACAAGTGCAGAGTAAAGTGCGCGCCGCCCTGCTGGCCGGTATTCGCTCTGCGGTGTTGTGGCAGCAGGTTGGCGGTGGCCGCCTGCAGCTGATGTTCTCGCGCCAGCGCTTGCTGAGCGAAGCCAAAACCATTTTATCCCGTCTGGGCCCGGCGTATTAAGCGCCGCCCCGGCATAATTGTTAAACGATTCAGGAGTTGCACTGATGGAATTATCCTCTCTGACCGCCGTTTCACCTGTCGATGGTCGTTACGGCGATAAAGTCAGCCCACTGCGCGCCATTTTCAGCGAGTTCGGTTTGCTGAAATTCCGCGTTGAGGTTGAGGTTCGCTGGTTACAAAAACTGGCTACGACTGTAGAGATCAAGGAAGTTCCTGCATTTGATGACGACGCAAACGCTTTCCTTGATGCCATTGTCGCCAATTTCAGCGAAGAAGACGCGGCGCGTATCAAAACCATCGAGC
Source organism: Pantoea sp. CTOTU46764 (assembly GCF_031974595.1). NCBI lineage: Bacteria > Pseudomonadati > Pseudomonadota > Gammaproteobacteria > Enterobacterales > Erwiniaceae > Pantoea > Pantoea sp. CTOTU46764. The sequence goes on from NZ_DALYOQ010000043.1 coordinate 4,456, forward strand.
GCACCACCAACCACGACGTCAAAGCCGTGGAATATTTCCTGAAAGAAAAAGTGGCCGATGTCCCTGCGCTGCATGCGGTGTCTGAATTCATCCACTTCGCCTGCACCTCCGAAGATATCAATAACCTGTCGCACGCGCTGATGCTGGAAACCGCACGTCGTGATGTGATCGTGCCGTTCTGGAACAAACTGATCGATGCTGTTAAAGGTCTGGCGCACGAATACCGTGACATTCCGCTGCTGTCGCGCACCCACGGCCAGCCAGCAACGCCGTCGACCATGGGTAAAGAGATGGCGAACGTGGCGTATCGTCTGGAGCGCCAGTTGCGTCAGCTGAGCAAGATTGAAGTGCTGGGTAAAATCAACGGCGCGGTCGGCAACTATAACGCTCACATCTCGGCTTATCCGGAAGTGGACTGGCACCAGCTGAGCGAGCAGTTCGTCACCTCGCTGGGCATCACCTGGAACCCGTATACCACGCAGATCGAACCGCACGATTACATCGCTGAACTGTTTGATTGCATCGCGCGTTTCAACACCATTCTGATCGACTTTGATCGTGATATCTGGGGCTACGTCGCCCTCAATCACTTCAAGCAGAAAACCATCGCCGGTGAAATCGGTTCGTCTACTATGCCGCACAAAGTGAACCCGATTGACTTCGAAAACTCCGAAGGCAACCTCGGCCTGGCGAACGCGATGATGCAGCATCTGGCGAGCAAACTGCCGGTTTCACGCTGGCAGCGCGACCTGACCGACTCCACCGTGCTGCGTAATCTTGGCGTGGGCATCGGTTATGCGTTGATCGCCTATCAGGCCACACTGAAAGGCATCTCTAAGTTGGAAGTGAACCGCGATCGTCTGCTGGACGAACTGGATCACAACTGGGAAGTGCTGGCAGAGCCGATCCAAACCGTGATGCGTCGTTACGGCATTGAAAAACCGTACGAGAAGCTGAAAGAGCTGACGCGCGGTAAACGCGTTGATGCCGCAGGCATGCAGACCTTTATCGATAGCCTCGAACTGCCGGAAGAGGAAAAAGTGCGCCTGAAGCAGATGACGCCAGCCAACTACCTCGGCCGTGCGATTCAGATGGTTGATGACCTGAAGTAATGCATTAACCAGGCGCGCTTAGCGCGCCTGGTTGTTCTCTGGTTTAGTTGGCTTCGCATATACTCTTTCCATCATCACTACGTTGGAAGCTAAGGAAATACTATGCGTGTACTGGTTGTGGAAGATAATGCGCTGCTGCGCCATCACCTCGCCGTGCAGCTGCGTGACATGGGCCATCAGGTCGATGCCGCAGAAGATGCCAAAGAAGCGGATTATTTCCTGCAAGAACATGTCCCTGACATCGCGCTGGTCGATCTCGGTTTGCCGGACGAAGATGGCATGTCGCTGATTCGCCGCTGGCGCACCGATGCTGTACGCCAACCGATACTGGTGTTAACCGCTCGCGAAGGCTGGCAGGCCAAAGTGGAAGCGCTGGAAGCCGGTGCCGACGACTACGTGACCAAGCCGTTCCACATTGAAGAAGTGGCTGCACGTTTGCAGGCGCTGATGCGTCGCAACAGCGGTCATGCATCGCAAATTATCTCTATGCCGCCGTTCCAGGTCGATCTCTCTCGCCGTGAACTGACGGTGCAAGACGAACCGGTAAAACTGACCGCCTTCGAGTACACCATTGTCGAAACCCTGATTCGTAACGCCGGTAAAGTGGTAAGCAAAGATTCACTGATGCTGCAGCTCTATCCGGACGCCGAACTGCGCGAAAGCCACACCATTGACGTGCTGATGGGCCGTCTGCGCAAAAAAATTCTCTCACTCTATCCGACCGAAGTGATCAACACCGTGCGCGGCCAGGGCTATCGCTTTGATCTCTGATTTATGACGTGGTTACAACGCTTACGCCCCTTCTCACTTCGCGCCCGTTTCCTGTTGGCGACGGCCGCGATCGTACTGTTTTTGTCGCTCTCCTACGGCATGGTCGCCGTGGTCGGCTACGTCGTCAGCTTCGATAAAAATACCTATCGCGTCATGCGCGGTGAGAGCAATCTGTTCTTCACGCTGGCGCAGTGGCACGACAATCAGCTGACCATCGGCCAGCCCGAGCGCATGACGCTTAATTTCCCCACGCTGGTCTTTATCTACGATGAACACGGCAAACTGCTGTGGCAACAGCGCGATGTGCCAGACATCCGCAAAAAGATTCGTCGTGAATGGCTGCTCAAGCCCGACTTCTACGAAATCGACACCAGCAATCGCACCAGCATGGCGGCGATGGGCAATAACTCGCAGGCGAAAGAGCGGCTACACGCGCTGGATAGCGACAGCAATGACACCTTCACTCACTCGGTCGCCGTCAATCGCTACGATGCCACCACCAACTTACCGGCGTTAACCATTGTGGTGGTCGATTCGATTCCGCAAGAGTTGCAGCATTCCGATGTGGTGTGGTCGTGGTTCAGCTATGTGCTGGCGGCGAATCTATTGCTGGTGATTCCGCTGCTGTGGCTGGCGGCACACTGGAGCTTGCGGCCGATTGGCGATCTCACTTCGCAGGTGCGCGAGCTGGAAACTGGCCAGCGCGAGAATCTCGATGACAATCCGCCGCAGGAGCTACGCAGCCTGGTACGCAATCTCAACCTGCTGCTGACTAATGAACGCCAGCGCTACACGCGCTATCGCACCACGCTGTCGGATGTCACCCACAGCCTGAAAACCCCGCTGGCGGTGCTGCAAAGTACGCTGCGATCGTTACGCAATGGTAAAGAGTTAACCATTGAGCAGGCCGAACCGGTGATGCTGGAGCAGATCAGCCGCATCTCACAGCAGATTGGTTATTACCTGCATCGCGCCAGTATGCAGGCCGATCACAACCCTCTGCAGCGCGATTTGCATTCGGTATCGGCGCTGCTCGATAGCCTGTGTTCGGCATTGAATAAGGTCTATCAACGTAAAGGCGTGGCGATCACGCTGGATATTTCGCCGGAACTGACCTTTATCGGCGATAAAAATGACTTTATGGAAGTGCTGGGCAACGTACTGGATAACGCCTGCAAATATTGCCTCGAATTTATTGAAGTTACCGCGCGCCAAACCGACAACACCTTGCATCTGTTTATTGATGATGACGGCCCCGGCATCCCGGAAAGCAAACGCGATCTGATCTTCGTGCGCGGTCAGCGCGCCGACACCTTGCGCCCCGGCCAGGGATTGGGCTTAGCCGTGGTGCGCGATATCCTCGAACAGTACGCCGGTCAGGTGATTGCCACCACCAGCCCGCTCGGTGGCGCGCGCATGGAAGTCATTTTCCAGCGCCAGGAAGTCGAGCATCACCGCGAGTAGAAAGGGACGCGGGCTGTTATACTTGCCATCATTCTTTGCAGCAAACGGACTCCCCATATGGACTATCAGCTCGATATCAACTGGCCTGACTTTATTCAGCGCTACTGGCAGAAACGCCCGGTGGTGCTTAAACGTGGATTTAAAAACTTCGTCGATCCTATTTCTCCTGACGAACTGGCTGGTCTGGCAATGGAAAATGAGGTGGATAGCCGCCTTGTCAGCCATAACGAAGGTAAATGGCAAGTCAGCCACGGGCCGTTTGAGAGCTACGATCATCTCGGTGAGAGCAACTGGTCGCTGCTGGTGCAGGCGGTCAACCATTGGCATGAACCTTCTGCCGCGCTGATGCGCCCGTTCCGTTTCCTGCCCGACTGGCGCGTTGACGATCTGATGATCTCTTTTGCCGTGCCAGGCGGCGGCGTGGGCCCGCATATCGATCAGTACGATGTGTTTATCATTCAGGGCACCGGCCGTCGTCGCTGGCGCGTGGGTGAAAAGGTGCCGTTGAAACAGCACTGCCCGCATCCGGATCTGCTGCAGGTTGAGCCGTTCGACGCCATCATCGATGAAGAGATGGAGCCCGGCGATATTCTCTATATTCCGCCTGGATTCCCGCATGAAGGCTATTCGCTGGAAAACGCCATCAACTATTCGGTCGGCTTCCGCGCACCGAACGGTCGCGAGCTGATCAGCGGTTTTGCCGATCACATGCTGGCCAACGAATTGGGCAGCTATCGCTACAGCGATCCTGATGTGCGATCGCGTGAATGCCCATCGCAGATCCTGCCATCAGAACTGGAAGGCATCCGCAAAGTGATGATGGATGTGATCAACCAGCCAGAGCAGTTTAATCAGTGGTTTGGCGAGTTTATTTCTCAGTCACGTCATGAGCTGGACGTCGCGCCGCCGGAGCCGCCGTATCAACCTGATGAGATTTACGATGCACTGCAGCAAGGCGATGCGCTGACGCGTCTCGGCGGTCTGCGTGTATTGACCATCGGAGATGTGGTGTTTGTGAACGGGGAATCGATCACCAGCAGCCATCCGCATGTGCTGGCGGCATTGGCACACAATCACGTGCTGACGCTGGAAGATTTCGGCGATGCGCTGGACGACCCTTCACTGCTGGCGCAGCTGGCGGCGTTGGTGAATAGCGGATATTGGTTCTTCGGCGAGTAAGGTCCTCTGCGGGCTGGAGCCCTCACCCTGCCCCTCTCCCATAGGGAGAGGGAAACGCTGCCACATGTTGCTTCGTTGCCTGCATAAGGCAACGTCTTCCTCTCCCCGTGGGAGAGGACCGAGGTGAGGGCATCAGCCCGCACCATCCACCATCCTAGCTCTTCTTCTGCCCCGCCAGCTCAGCCAAACGCACAATCACATCTACCGACTGCGCCATCACATTAAGAGAGGCGAACTCGTGCTTGCCGTGATAGTTGTAGCCGCCGGTGAACAGGTTCGGGCACGGCAATCCTTTCCACGACAGCGCAGAGCCGTCGGTGCCGCCGCGAATCGGTTTGACGTTCGGTTCAATGCCACAATCGCGCATCGCCTGCAGCGCTAACTCAATAATGTGCGGATGCGGTTCAACCTTCTCGCGCATGTTGCGATAGCTATCGCTGATCTCCACCTTCACCGAACACTCGCTTTGCAGCCCTTTGCTAACGCGCTGGCCAATCTCTTCCAGCAGCTGTTTACGCTGTTCATAGCTGTCGGCATCAAAATCACGGATTAGATACATTAGCTCGGCATGTTCAACCGTGCCTTTGATGGTGTGCAGATGGAAGAAGCCCTCGTAGCCGTCGGTATACTGCGGCTTCTCTTTGGCCGGCAATTCCGCGTGGAAGCGCATCGCCAGATCCAGCGCATTGACCATCACATTTTTGGCGCTGCCCGGATGCACGTTGTTACCGGTGATTTTGACCATCGCGGTAGCGGCGTTGAAGTTCTCGAACTCAAACTCGCCGAGATCGCTGCCATCCACGGTATAGGCCCAATCGGCGGCAAAGCCTTCGACGTCGAAGTGCGATGCGCCGCGACCAATCTCTTCATCCGGCGTGAAGGCCACGCGGATAGCGCCGTGCGGCGTATCACTTTTTGCCAGACGCGCCATCGCGGTCATGATCTCGGCGATACCGGCTTTGTCATCTGCGCCGAGCAGGGTTTTGCCGTCGGTGGTGATCAGCGTATGGCCAATCAACTTATGCAGAATCGGGAACATCACCGGTGACAAAACTTCATCACCGTTACCCAGCGCGATATCACCACCGCGGTAGTTTTCAATAATCTGCGGATTGACGTTTTTGGCAGTGAAATCCGGTGAGGTGTCCATATGCGAAATAAAGCCGATCACCGGTGTGGCCCAATCGACGTTAGCCGGTAAAGTACCCATCACACAGCAATGATCGCTCAGCGAAACATCAACAAAGCCCAGCGCAATGAGTTCTTCCTGTAACTGACGCGCCAGCGTCCACTGCCCTTCGCTGCTTGGCACCTGACGTGCCTGAGGTTTTGACTGAGTTTCTACTGCGACATAACTGAGAAAACGCTCAAGTAATTGATCCATCTGTCATACCTCTAAAGAACCTGCGTCATTATCATGGTGGCCTGATGGCACCATGTTGCGTCAAATCATTATCCTTCAGGTTAGCTCTCTCAACGTGAATTGCGCTGAAAATTCGCTCACGCTCACCTGTCCGACTTTTCCGTTATGCATACTCCGGCATTTTTCAGCGTTTTCAAGGTAAATCCGTGGCAAAACATGGCATTGACACATTTTTGCGGTATCATCGCGCCCTTCATCACAGCAAGCGGCCACCAGCGGCTATGCTGTAACCTGATTCACCATCAGACTGAGTGACTAAAATGACGCAAACACGCGCGCCTGCGCTGGTTACGCTTTCTGGCATCAGTAAAGCTTTCGATGGCAAAACCATCATCTCTGACTTTGACCTGACCATCCGTCACGGCGAGTTCATCACGCTGCTTGGCCCTTCCGGCTGCGGAAAAACCACCATATTGCGGCTGATTGCCGGGCTGGAAGAGGCCGATCGCGGTCACATCATTCTTGATGATAATGACATCACCGACCTGCCCGCCGAGCATCGCCACATCAACACCGTGTTTCAAAGCTACGCGCTGTTCCCACACATGTCGGTGTTTGAGAACGTCGCCTTTGGCCTGCGCATGCAGAAAACCCCGGTGGCCGAGATCACCACGCGCGTTAACGATGCGCTGGCGATGGTGCAGCTGGAGAGTTTTGCCGATCGCCGTCCGCATCAGCTTTCGGGTGGTCAGCAACAGCGCGTGGCGATTGCGCGCGCGGTGGTCAATCGTCCGAAAGTGTTGCTGCTGGATGAGTCGCTGTCGGCGCTGGATTACAAGCTGCGTCGCCAGATGCAAAACGAGCTCAAAGCGCTGCAGCGTAAGCTCGGCATCACCTTTGTCTTCGTCACCCACGATCAGGAAGAAGCGCTGACTATGTCCGATCGTATCGTGGTGATGCGCGATGGTCGTATCGAACAGGACGGCACGCCGCGCGAGATTTACGAAGAGCCCGCCAACCTGTTTGTGGCGCGCTTTATCGGCGAGATAAACGTGTTCGATGCCGAGGTATTGAACAGCGATCATGCGCCCACTATCCGCGCGCGCGTGGAAGGCCGCGAATGTGAGCTGCAATGTGATTTCCCGGTCAGTGCGGGCGATAAGCTGCATGTGCTGCTGCGCCCGGAAGATCTGCGCGTTGAAGAGATCGATCACGACAGCCGCAGCGACAACCTGATCGGCTACGTGCGCGAGCGCAACTATAAAGGCATGACGCTGGAATCCACCGTTGAGCTGGAGAACGGCAAGCTGCTGACGGTGAGCGAGTTCTTCAACGAAGACGATCCCGATTTTGATCACTCACTGAACCAGAAAATGGCGGTCAGCTGGGTGCCAAACTGGGAGGTGGTGCTGCCGTATGAAGTTGATGCGTAACCGCCTGCAGAAAGTGATTGTCGCGCTGATCGTCAGCTGGCTGACGCTGTTTGTGCTGCTGCCTAACCTGATGATCTTCGCCACCAGCTTCCTGACGCGCGACGATGCGCATTTTGTCAGTATGGCCTTCACCCTCAATAACTACACGCGGCTGTTGGATCCACTTTACGCCGACGTGCTGCTGCACTCGCTGAATATGGCGTTGATCGCCACGCTTTGCTGCCTACTGCTCGGTTATCCGTTTGCCTGGTGTCTGACGAAACTGCCGGCGCGCCTGCGTCCGCTGATGCTGTTCCTGCTGATTGTGCCGTTCTGGACCAACTCGCTGATCCGCATCTACGGCCTGAAAATCTTCCTCAGCACGCGCGGCTGGCTGAATGAGTTTTTGCTGTGGCTCGGGGTGATCGATAAACCGTTTCGCATCATGTACACCTCCGAAGCGGTGATTCTGGGACTGATCTACATTCTGCTGCCGTTTATGGTGCTGCCGCTCTACTCCAGCCTGGAAAAACTGGATAAATCCTGCCTCGAAGCGGCGCGCGATCTCGGCGCCAGTAAACTGAAAACCTTCTTACGCATCATTCTGCCGCTGACCATGCCTGGCATTGTCGCCGGTTGCCTGCTGGTGTTTATCCCGGCGATGGGTTTGTTCTTTGTGGCAGATTTGCTGGGCGGCGCGAAAAACCTGTTAATTGGCAACGTGATCAAGAGCCAGTTCCTCAATATCCGCGACTGGCCGTTCGGTGCCGCTACCAGCATTGTGATGACGCTGCTGATGGGATTGATGCTGCTGGCTTACTGGCGTGCAGCGCGTATGCTGAACAGCAAGGCGGAACTGCAATGATGGCGCGCTGGTTACGTGGCGGCTTCATGGCCGTGATTTACGCCTGGTTTTATATCCCGATCATCATCCTGATCGTCAACTCCTTCAATGGCTCGCGTTTCGGCATTAACTGGCAGGGTTTCAGCACGCAGTGGTATCGCCTGCTGATGAACAACGACAGCCTGATTCAGGCGGCACAACATTCATTGCTGATGGGCGTGCTCTCCGCCAGCTGCGCCACGATTATCGGCTCGCTGACCGCCGTCGCGCTCTATCGCTATCGCTTCCGCGGCAAACCGTTCGTCAGCGGCATGCTGTTTGTGGTGATGATGTCGCCGGATATCGTGATGGCAATTTCGCTGCTGGTGCTGTTTATGCTGCTGGGGATTTCGCTTGGCTTCTGGTCGCTGCTGTTCTCACACATCACCTTCTGCCTGCCGTTTGTGGTGATCACCGTCTATTCGCGCCTGAAAGGGTTTGATGTGCGCATGCTGGAGGCCGCTAAAGATCTTGGTGCCAGCGAAGTCACCATTTTGCGCAAAATTCTGCTGCCGCTGGCGCTGCCGGCGGTCGCAGCGGGTTGGCTGCTCAGCTTTACGCTGTCGATGGACGATGTCGTGGTATCGTCGTTCGTCACCGGCCCAAGCTTCGAAATTTTGCCGTTAAAAATCTATTCGATGGTTAAAGTTGGCGTGTCACCGGAAGTGAACGCGCTGGCGACAATTTTGCTGCTGCTGTCGCTGCTGTTGGTGGCGCTCAGTCAGCTGTTGCTCCGTGATAAAACCAAATAGAGGATAATCGATGAAAAAGTGGTCTCATTGGCTGGCGGCTGGGGCGCTGGCATTGGGCATGCAGAGCGCGCAGGCGGATGCCAGCAAAACGCTCTACTTCTATAACTGGACCGAATACGTGCCGCCGGGACTGCTGGAGCAGTTCACCAAAGAGACCGGTATCAAGGTGATTTACTCCACCTACGAATCCAATGAAAGCATGTATGCCAAGCTGAAGACCTGGAAAGATGGCGCTTACGATTTGGTGGTGCCTTCAACCTACTTCGTCGCCAAGATGCGTAATGAAGGCATGCTGCAAAAGATCGATAAATCTCAGCTCAGCAACTTCAAAAATCTCGATCCTAACCTGCTGAACAAGCCGTTCGATCCTAATAACGATTACTCGATCCCGTATATCTGGGGCGCAACCGCCATTGGCGTCAACACCGACGAGGTGGATGCCAAAAGCATTACCCGCTGGGCCGATTTGTGGAAGCCGGAGTATAAGCAGAGCCTGCTGCTGACCGACGACGCGCGTGAAGTGTTCCAGATGGCGCTGCGCAAGCTGGGCTATTCGGGCAACACCCGCGATCCTGAACAGATCGAAGCTGCTTATGAAGAGTTGAAAAAGCTGATGCCGAACGTGCTGGCGTTTAACTCCGATAATCCGGGCAACCCGTTTATGGAAGGCGAAGTGAACGTTGGCATGATCTGGAACGGTTCTGCCTACGTTGCGCGCCAGGCGGGCACGCCGCTGCAGATTATCTGGCCGCAGGAAGGCGGGATTTTCTGGATGGATAACCTGGCGATTCCCGCCAACGCGAAAAACCGTGAAGGCGCGCTGAAGCTGATTAACTTCCTGCTGCGTCCAGACGTGGCGGCGCAAGTGGCGGAAACTATTGGTTATCCCACGCCAAACCTGGCAGCGAAGAAGTTACTGCCACAGGAAGTGGCCAACGATCCTTCACTTTATCCTGCTGAGGATGTGATTAAAAACGGCGAGTGGCAGAACGATGTCGGTGAAGCCAGCGTGCAGTATGAGACGCTGTTCCAGAAGCTGAAGGCGGGACGTTAATCTTTCGTAGGGTCGCCATTCATGGCGACCTGGCATGCCAGGTGCGCATAAATGCGCACCCTGCGACGATCGCTACTTATACAATCCACGCAAAAACGTATGCACAAACTCCGGCACCACTTCACTGGCTAAGCCGTAATGACGCTCGGCAAACTCATTGCCGACCTGGCTTGGTTCCAGGTTCAGCTCCACGGTATGCGCGCCTTGCAGTTTTGCCTCGTGGACAAAACCAGCGGCGGGATAAACGTGGCCCGACGTGCCAATGGCGATAAACAGATTCGCCTGCTCAATCGCCTGATAAATCTCCTCCATCCCCAGCGGCATTTCACCAAACCACACGATATGCGGGCGCAGCATCGCCGGGAACTGGCAGCAGGTGCAGCGATCGTCCGGGGTTAAATCTTCGGTCCAGTCCAGCACTTGTCCGCTGCTGACGCAGCGCACTTTCAACAGTTCACCGTGCATATGCAGCACGCGCTGGCTGCCGGCGCGTTCGTGCAGGTTATCGATATTCTGCGTCACCAGCAGGAAATTATCGCCCAGCACCTGCTCCAGTTCCGCCAGCGCTTTGTGCGCGGCGTTGGGCTGAATCTCCGGTTGTTGCAGCTGCTGACGGCGCGCATTGTAGAACGCCTGCACCAGCTCCGGATTGCGTTGAAAACCTTCCGGCGTAGCGACATCTTCCACACGGTGCTCTTCCCACAAGCCATCGGCGGCGCGGAACGTGCGAATACCGGACTCGGCGGAGATACCCGCGCCGGTCAGCACCACCACGCGCGGTTGCGGATGCGCGGCCAGTTCAGCTTTGCGATCGCGCTCGAAGATGCGCTGACGAAAGCGCTGATGCACCTTGCGGCGGTTTTTTTTGTCGCGGGCGAGTCGTAGGCGGCGGCGCGGTATGCGCATAAAAGCTCCTTATCTGCGGCGTTTATCGCCGCGCGTCGGGTATTTTTCGGGCTAATCTGCCCGATAATAGCAGCCGCATGGCGGCTGGGTTTTATCTTTACTGACCGCTGAGCACGCGGGCCGGATCGATACGGCTCGCGCGTCGGGCCGGATACCAGCTGGCAATCAGGCTCAGGACAATCGCGGTGCCCAGCACCGAAATCACATCAATCCAGTGCAGTTCGGACGGCAGGAAATCGATAAAGTAGATATCGCCCGCCAGCAGCTGATGCCCGGTAAGGTGCTCAAACACGCGCATCACTGGCGTGAGATTCAGCGCCACCAGCACGCCGACCACCACGCCGCTGACGCTGCCAAGCAGGCCCGCCAGCAAGCCGTACCAAATAAAGATGGCGCGAATCAAACCATCTTTGGCGCCCAGCGTACGCAGCACCGCGATGTCGCTGCTCTTGTCTTTCACCGCCATCACCAGCGTCGAAACGATGTTGAAGCAAGCCACGCCAATCACCAGCACCATGGCTAAATACATAATGGCGCGAATCATCTGGATGTCACGGTACATGTAGCCGTAAGTGCCAATCCAGCTCTTGATATAGACGTAAGAGTGCGTCACTTCACCGGCGTCTCGTACCAGCTTCTGCGCCTGGAACGGGTCATTCATCTTCAGCGCGATACCGCTGACGCTGTCGCCCATATCCAGATACTTCTGCGCATCGGCCAGCGGCACCAGCGCCAGGCTGTGATCGAGCATGCCGCTCAGTTGCAGCACGCCACTAACCTGCAGACGAATGCGTTTCGGCTGCAGCAGCTTATTCTCGCCATCATTATTCGGGATCATAATGGTGATCCAGTCGCCCTGTTTCACGTTGAGCGATTTGGCGATGCCGCCACCCAGAATGATTTGCTGTTTGCCCGCCGCGAACTGTGACCACGCATCACCGGCAACAAAGCTCGGCAAGGCGCTAAGACGCGCTTCCTGCTGCGGATCGACGCCTTTCACCTGCAGCGCTTGCAGCTTCGCGCCGCTCTCAATCAGCCCGGTGAAGTTGATGTAGGGCGCGGCGGCGGCAATGCCAGCAACCTGCTCAATCGGCGCGATCATCGGTTGCCAGTTGCGGAACGGCTGATTCACCGGCTCGATTTCACCGTGCGGAACCACCGCCAGAATGCGGTTGTTCAGCTCACGCTCAAAGCCGTTCATGGCGCTCAGGCCGATGATCAGCACCGCCACGCCCAGCGCGATGCCGATGGTGGAGATGATGGAGATCAGCGAGACCATGCCACCACGCCGCCGACCGCGGCTAAAACGCAGCCCGAGCAGCAGGGATAATGACGAAGCCATCAGATCACTCCCAGCGTCAGTTGGTCGCTCAGCTCACCGTCGCGCATCTCCATCTGCCGGCTCAGGCGTTTCGCCAGCTGCAGATCGTGCGTCACCACCAGAAAAGCGGTGCCCTGCTTGACGTTCAACTCGCCAAGCAATTCAAAAATCGCGTCGGCGTTGCGCGCATCGAGGTTACCGGTGGGTTCATCGGCCATCACCAGACGCGGACGATTCACCAGCGCGCGCGCAATCGCCACACGCTGACGCTCACCGCCCGACAATTCAGAAGGCCGATGCGCAGCACGTTTTTCCAGCCCTACCGCCGCCAGCATTTCACGCGCGCGTGATTCCGCTTCCGCTTTGCCGATTTTGCCAATCAGCAGCGGCATCGCTACGTTCTCCAGCGCGCTAAAGTCCGGCAGCAAATGGTGGAACTGATAGATAAAGCCGAGCTCGCGGTTGCGCAGCTCGGCTTTCGCGGCGGACGACATCGCATTCAGCGATTTACCATCAAAAATCACATCGCCCGAGGTGGGCGCATCCAGGCCGCCGAGCAGATGCAGCAAGGTACTTTTACCCGAACCGGAGCTGCCGACAATCGCCGTCAGTTCACCCGGCTGCAGGCTGAAAGCTACATTGCGCAGCACATCGGTCTGCACGCTGCCTTCCTGATAGCGTTTGCACAGGTCACGACACTGCAACAAAGGAGTATTACTCATAACGTAAAGCCTCAGCGGGTTGGACGGCGGCAGCGCGCCACGACGGATAAAGGGTAGAGAGCAGCGCAACGGCCATTGAGACCAGCGCGATGGTGATTACCTGCAACACGTTGATGTCGACCGGCAGCGCCGCGCCATCGAGGAACAGGCCAATTACCGGCATCAAATTATTCAGTTGGCTGGCCAGCAGCACGCCAAGCACGGTGCCCAGCAGCGCGCCAATAATACCGGCGCTGGCGCCCTGTACCATAAATACCGCGACAATCTGGCGGCGGGTCAAACCCAATGTTTGCAGGATCGCCACTTCGCCCTGCTTCTCCATGATCAGCAGGCCGAGCGAGGTAATGATATTGAAGGCTGCCACCGCGATGATCAGGCTCAGCAGCAGCCCCATCATGTTTTTCTCCATGCGCACCGCCTGGAACAGATCGCCTTTGCGTTCGCGCCAGTCTTTCCACGCTAGGCCATCCGGCAGTTTCTGCTGGCTGAGCGCATCAACGCTTAATGGCTTATCCAGCCACAAACGCCAGCCGGTGATGTTACCGAGCGGATAGCGCATCACGCGTGAGGCATCCTGCTGATTGACCAGAATCTGATAGCCATCCACTTCGCTGTTGGCGGCATACGTGCCAGCCACGGTGAAAATACGCTGGCTCGGCAAGCGCCCCACTGGCGTGAACTGGCTGACCGACGGCACCATCAAACGCAGCTGATCGCCGCGCTTCACGCCCAGCTGTGCAGCCAGCTGTTCACCGAGGATGACGTTGTACTGGCCCGCTTGCAGCACGCTTTGTTGAGTGTTGACGAGGAATGGCATCAGCGGATCCTGTTCGTCGGGATTGATGCCGAGCATCACGCCGACCGAAACGTTACGCGCGCTTTGCAGCACCACATCGGCGGTAGTGAGCGGAGCGATGCGCTTAACGCCTTGCAGCTTGAGATCCTCGGCTGGCAATTCCTTTGGGTTGATACTGCCCTTGTCGCTGGTGACCAGCGCCTGCGGCATCAGGCCGAGGATATTGCCTTCCAGCTCGCGCTCGAAGCCGTTCATCACCGATAACACGGTGACCAGCGCCAGCACGCCGAGCGTGATGCCGATAGTTGAGAGCCAGGAGACGAAGCGACCAAAGCGGTCTGAGGCACGTCCACGCATGTAGCGCAAACCGATGAATAACGCGACTGGTTGATACATGAGATCCGTCTTGGCAGTTGCCTGAAAATAAGTAGTGGGATGATAAAGGAGGCGTCCCCTTTATGAAACCTCTAACCCTCTGAGTCTGCGGCAAAGTTGTGTCAAAAACCGTACCAGCCAACGCTTATGCATAAAATTGCGACAAATTAATGATGTTATTTGTACGTTTATTCGTCATCGGCTGGCGTAGACTTAAAGGTGAATTACCGTAGGCGACGAGGAGTACACCATGTTCAAATTCCCTAAGAACAGTATCGTGAAGCATAAATCGGGAGAGATCAGAGGCGAGATCGTTAACGTTTTTGAACAGGGAGATGCGCCAACCGGCTATTATGTGAAGTGGGACGACGGCAATCACAGCTACCATCTGGAAAAAGAGCTGTCCTGGGCCAATGTCGATCGCCCGCGTATGCACTACACACAGCAATCGAGTAAGTGATTCGTGGGGGTTTTGTAGGGTCGTCATTATGAAGACCTGGCAGAAACTCCGAAACGACAGATGATCCTCAGGGCGGATTATGGAATGATGACGCCCTGTAATCCAAGGAGAGAATGTCGAGATCCCATGTCGGAACAGAGTCGTTATACCCTGCCAGTCAAAGCCGGCGACCATCGCCAGCTCGGCCAGCTCGTCGGCGCCGCGCAAGCGCTTGAGTGTGCCAGCATCACCGAACGCCATAGCGGTCCGGTGTTGATGATTACCCCGGATATGCAATCTGCCTTGCGTCTGCAGGAGGAGATACGCCAGTTCACCGATTTGCCGGTCACTAACCTCGCTGACTGGGAAACCCTGCCCTACGACAGTTTCTCGCCGCATCAGGACATTATCTCTGCTCGCCTCTCCACGCTGTATCAGCTGCCCAACCTAACGCGCGGCATGCTGATTATGCCGGTCAACACGCTGATGCAGCGCGTATGTCCGCACAGCTTCCTGCACGGCCATGCGCTGGTGATGCAGCAAGGGCAAAAGCTGTCGCGCGATGCGCTACGCGATCAGCTGGAGCAGGCCGGTTATCGTCATGTCGACCAGGTGATGGAGCACGGCGAATACGCCACGCGCGGCGCATTGCTCGATCTGTTCCCGATGGGCAGCGATCAACCTTATCGCATCGACTTCTTTGATGATGAGATCGATAGCCTGCGCCTGTTTGATGTCGATACCCAGCGTACGCTGGAAGCGGTCAACGCGATTAACCTGCTGCCGGCGCATGAATTCCCCACGGATAAAGCCGCCATCGAGCTGTTCCGCAGCCGCTGGCGCGAAACCTTTGACGTCCGGCGCGAGCCGGAGCACGTTTATCAGCAGGTGAGCAAAGGCACGCTACCCGCCGGTATCGAATACTGGCAGCCGCTGTTCTTTGAGCAGGAATTGCCGACGCTGTTTAGCTATCTGCCCGTCAACACGCTGCTGCTCAACAGCGGTGATTTGCTGGCCAGCGCCGAGCGTTTCTGGCTAGACGCTAATGCGCGCTTTGAGAATCGCCGAATCGATCCGATGCGTCCGTTGCTGGAGCCGGTTACGCTGTGGCTGCGTCCCGACACGTTAATGAGCGAACTGAAAGCCTGGCCGCGCATGCAGCTAAGCAGCGACACGCTGCCGGAGAAAGCGGCAAACACCAATCTGGGGTATCAGCCGCTGCCGGAATTAACCGTGCAGGCGCAGGCCAAAGCGCCACTCGATCTGCTGCGTCAGTTCCTTGAACAATTCAGCGGTCAGGTCATTTTCTCGGTGGAGAGTGAAGGCCGCCGCGAAAGCCTGCAAGAACTGCTGACGCGCATCAAACTGCGTCCACAGTCCATCGATCACTTTGATCAGGCCACCAATCAGCCGCATAGCCTGATGATTGGCGCCAGCGAGCGCGGCTTTATCGACACGCAACGCCAGCTGGCGTTGATCTGCGAAAGCGATCTGCTTGGCGAGCGCGTCAGTCGCCGTCGCCAGGATAATCGCCGCACCATCAATCCTGATGTGCTGATCCGCAACCTCGCCGAGCTGCATCCCGGCCAGCCGGTGGTGCATCTGGAGCACGGCGTTGGGCGTTATATCGGCCTGACCACGCTGGAAGCCGGCGGCATCGTGGCTGAGTATTTGATGCTCTCCTATGCGGGCGACGCCAAGCTGTATGTGCCGGTTTCGTCGCTGCATCTGATTAGCCGCTATGCCGGCGGCGCCGATGAGAATGCGCCGCTGCATAAACTCGGCAGCGATGCCTGGTCACGCGCGCGGCAGAAAGCCGCCGAGAAAGTGCGCGACGTAGCGGCCGAGCTGCTGGATATCTACGCTCAGCGCGCGGCCAAAACCGGCTTTGCCTTTAAGCACGATCGCGATCAATATCAGCTGTTCTGCGAAGGCTTCCCGTTTGAAACCACGCCGGATCAAGGCCAGGCGATCAATGCGGTGCTGAGCGACATGTGTCAGCCGCTGGCGATGGATCGTCTGGTGTGCGGTGACGTCGGCTTTGGTAAAACCGAAGTGGCGATGCGCGCCGCGTTCCTCGCGGTTGAGAATGCCAAACAGGTCGCGGTGCTGGTGCCGACCACCTTGCTGGCGCAGCAGCATTACGACAACTTCCGCGATCGCTTCGCTAACTGGCCGGTGCGCATTGAGATGCTATCGCGCTTCCGCACCGCCAAAGAGCAGAGTCAGGTGCTGGAGCAGGCGAGCGAGGGCAAAGTCGATATACTGATTGGCACGCATAAGCTGCTGTCGAACGACCTGAAATGGCACGATCTCGGCCTGCTGATTGTCGATGAAGAGCACCGCTTTGGCGTGCGTCACAAAGAGCGCATCAAGGCGATGCGTGCCGATGTTGATATCCTGACGCTCACTGCCACGCCAATTCCGCGTACCCTGAATATGGCGATGAGCGGCATGCGCGATCTGTCGATTATTGCCACGCCACCGGCACGACGCATGGCGGTGAAAACCTTTGTGCGCGAGTACGACAGCTTGGTGGTGCGCGAGGCGATCCTGCGTGAAGTGCTGCGCGGCGGCCAGGTTTACTATCTCTACAATGACGTCGAAAACATCGAGAAAGCGGCGCAGCGACTGGCCGATCTGGTGCCGGAAGCGCGTATTGCCATTGGTCACGGCCAGATGCGCGAACGCGATCTCGAGCGGGTGATGAATGATTTCCACCATCAGCGCTTTAACGTGCTGGTGTGTACCACCATCATCGAAACCGGTATCGACGTACCCAGCGCCAACACCATTATCATTGAACGCGCCGACCACTTTGGTCTGGCGCAGCTGCACCAACTGCGTGGCCGTGTGGGACGTTCGCACCATCAGGCCTATGCGTGGCTGCTGACGCCGCATCCAAAAGCGATGACCACCGATGCGCAGAAGCGTCTGGAAGCTATCGCGTCGCTGGAAGATCTTGGTGCCGGTTTTGCGCTGGCAACCCACGATCTGGAGATTCGCGGCGCGGGTGAACTGCTCGGCGAAGATCAGAGCGGCCAGATGGAAACCATCGGCTTCACGCTGTATATGGAGCTGCTGGAGAATGCGGTCGATGCGCTGAAGGCGGGCCGCGAGCCGTCGCTGGAAGATCTCACCAGCAACCAAACCGAAATCGAACTGCGCATGCCTGCCCTGCTGCCGGATGATTTTATCCCGGACGTGAATACCCGCTTGTCGCTCTACAAGCGCGTGGCCAGCGCGGCGGATGAGCAGGATTTGGCGGAGCTGAAGGTTGAGATGATTGACCGCTTCGGCAAACTGCCGGATGCCGCACGTAATCTGCTGGATATCGCCGCGCTGCGTTTAGTGGCGCGCGAGTTGGGGATTCGTAAGATTGAAGCCAGTGACAAAGGCGGCTTCTTCGAGTTCGCGCCGCAGAATCAGGTTGATCCGGGCTGGCTGATTGGCCTGCTGCAGAAAGATCCCAAGCAGTGGAAACTGGATGGCCCAACGCGCCTGAAATTCACCCGCGACATGGCGGACCGGAAAACCCGTATGGATTGGGTGCAGGGTTTTGTCAGCGAGCTGGCGAAAAATCGGGTTTGATGTTGTGTTTCAGAAGGTCGCCATGAAAGGCGACCCTACGGCTGAGATGATGTGTGATACGAAAAAAGCGCCTTGCGGCGCTTTTTTGTTACTGCTGCTGTGATGCATCTTTGCCCAATTAGGCCTGATTCGAATTCAGGATTAGCTGACCATTACGGTCCAGCGGAATGCGGGTGCCAGGGTCATTTTCCATGCGGATTTTGCCCTGCTGGTCGCCTATTTTATAGGTCACGTCATAACCCAGCATTTTTTCCTGTTTATCGTATACCGTTTTGCAACGTTGCTCGTTGGTGGTGTAAGTGTCGCGATCCTGCAGCGCACCCTGCACCTGATTACCACCGTAACCACCGGCCAACGCGCCCGCTACAGTTGCCACATCGCGTCCGCGACCACCACCAAACTGATGGCCCAACACACCGCCCGCTACTGCACCCAGCACCGAACCGGCAATGCGATTCTCATCCTGGACCGCACGACGATGGGTCAGCGTCACATTGCGACACTCCTGTCGCGGTTGCTTGATGCTCTCTTTGATCGGCGTCGCCGACAGAACTTGTGCATACTGCGGGCCGCGATCGAAGACATCCATGCTGGCGACTGCGGCAACGCCTAACGCTGCTGCTACGCCGATACCGATACCCGCTAACATTGATTTATTCACAGGAATGTCCTCCTGAAGGTTGTTACCGCGCATTCCTGCCGCTACGAAATCCTGATGTAGCCGAGGCATAACCGGCGTGCGCGCCGCGCCGTGTTTGTTGGTAATAAGTTTTACAGA
>NZ_DALYOQ010000043.1:23383-34385 GCF_031974595.1 Pantoea sp. CTOTU46764
GCAACATCAGATTAATGGAGGAAACGCAGCGGAAACCCATCAGGGCCAGCTTTTAGGAGAGTTCTGAGAGCAGGTGAAATAGTGCCGTAACCTTAAGCTGAACGTGAAGTTTTCAGCGGGTTACGGCAGCTGACGTGGCGTGGGGCGGCATTCACCGCCCGAAAATCATCAGTGCAGCTTGAGGCGCGGACGCAGTACACGGTTAAGACTGCCGACCAGCATCATCAGACCGGTCTTGAAGTATCCGTGGAGCGCAATCTGGTGCATACGATATAGAGAGATGTAGACAAAACGCGCAATGCGCCCTTCCACCATCATCGATCCGCGCATCAGGTTGCCCATCAAACTGCCCACGGTGCTGAAGCGCGACAGCGATACCAGCGAGCCGTGATCTTTATAAACATAGGCTTTCAATGGTTTATCTTTACGCTGTGCAAGGATGTTCTCCAGCGCGCGCGACGCCATCTGATGCGCTGACTGCGCGCGCGGCGGCACGAATCCGCCACCTGGCAGCGCGCAGGAGGCGCAGTCACCAATGGCGTAGATGTCGTCATCCAGCGTAGTTTGCAGCGTCTCTTTCACCACCAGCTGATTGATGCGGTTGGTTTCCAGTCCACCGATCTCTTTCAGGAAATCTGGCGCTTTGATACCGGCCGCCCACACCATCAGATCGGCCTCGATAAATTCGCCGCCTTTGGTATTCAAGCCGTTTTCGATGGCGCTGGTGACCATAGTTTGCGTCAACACGCGCACGCCAAGTTTGGTAAGCTCCTGATGCGCCGCCGCCGAGATACGCGGTGGCAGCGCAGGCAGAATGCGTTCACCGGCTTCCACCAGCGTGACGTTCAGCGAGCTGCTATCCAGACCTTTGTAGCCGTAGCTGTGCAGCTGTTTCACCGCGTTATACAGCTCCGCAGAGAGTTCCACGCCGGTAGCACCGCCGCCGACAATGGCGATGTTTACTTTTTCCAGGCTGCCTTCGCTGGCCGAGAAACGTAGGAACAGGTTGAGCATTTCGTTGTGGAAACGACGCGCCTGATGCGGGTTATCAAGGAAGATGCAGTGATCTTTCACGCCCGGCGTGCCGAAGTCATTTGAGGTGCTGCCAAGTGCGATGACCAGACGATCGTAGGCCAGCTCACGCTGCGGCACTAACATTGCGCCTTCCGCATCGCGGATTTCGGCCAGCTCAAGGGTTTTGTTTTCACGGTTGATTTGCGTCAACGATCCCAGCTGGAACTGGAAGCCGTGATTGCGCGCGTGCGCCAGATAGCTCAGCGCATCAATCCCTTCGTCCATCGAACCGGTTGCCACTTCATGCAGCAGCGGTTTCCACAGATGGCTGTGATTACGATCGACCAGAATGATCTCGGCCTTTTTCTTGCGTCCCAGCTTGTGACCGAGCTGCGTTGCCAGCTCTAACCCGCCAGCACCACCGCCGATGATAACGATTTTTTCCATAGATGTAGTCAACAAAGACCCCCTCAAAGTTGTAAACCAATAGTTAATTAATGGTTAATAAAAACCTTAATAAACATAGGGTTGGCGACGTTAAATCGCGAGCTGAGGGCAGAATATCACGGCGTCAAAGACATCACATAAGAAAATTGATGTACATCAATCTTTCAGCAGCATTATCAGAATGTTACACATTTTATGCGCCGCGTCACACGGCGCAACAATGGTCAGGCGAGGAGTTTGAAGGCTTTGATGCGTTGTAGATGTGGCGCGATGTTCTTGAATTTGTGGCTGGCTGCGTCATCCCAGATGATTTCATAGAACGGCTGCAGATACGCCGCGCTGCGCTGATTATCCAGCGCTTCATCCTGACGAGACAAAATCGCCAGACACTTTTCGCGGTTCTTCTCGCGGAAATCATTCACGCACTTGGTAGCAATATCGAGATACTCTTCCGGGCGATCGATTTTGCCTTCCATGTTCTCAAATGGGAACAGATTGGGATTAAAGATCACCTGACGCATGCCACACAGGAAGCCAATGCGCTCGGCCCAATAACCGCCCAGCCCAACCCCGCAAATCAGCGGATGCGCATCGTCGCCCTGTTGCAGCAGCTTGTCGCACTCTTTCAGCAGAAACTGCATGTCGTGTTTGGGATGGCGAGTGCTGTAGCTGACTAATCTGACGTCCGGGTCAATAAACTGCAGCTGCAGCACCTTTTCATGGTTGCCCGGACTGTTGGAATCAAAACCGTGCAGATAGATGATCATGATTTTCCTCAGCGTGGAATAAATCCGGGCAGCGCGGCTTATTTGCCCGAAGCTTTGTGCGCCAGCCAGCGCTCTTGCAATGCGCTGAGCTGACGCTGATTTTGCCGCCAGCGCTCACTTGCCAGCAGGCTTTGACGGGTAAAACGCCCTTGATGGTATAACTGCGTCACGCGCTCTGCCCCGATCGGCGTCAAGTTATCCAGTACGCTCACCGCGCCGGCGCGCTGATTGCACACCAGGATCATATCGCAACCGGCATTCAGCGACTGCTGTGCGCGTTCGGCGTAGCTGCCCATCACAGCGGCACCTTCCATCGACAAATCGTCGGAGAAAATCACGCCTTTGAAGCTGAGCTCTTGGCGCAACACGGTTTGCAGCCAGTAGGGTGAACCGCTGGCGGGCAACGGATCCACCTCAGTATAGATAACGTGCGCTGGCATCACCGCATCGAGCAGCTGCTCATCGATCAACTGCTTAAAGATCGCCATGTCATGCTGACGCAGCGTGGCGGCATCGCGGTTGTCGTGCGGCGTCTCTTTGTGCGAATCCGCGCTGACCGCACCGTGACCGGGGAAGTGTTTGCCAGTGGTTTTCATACCGGCTTCATGCATGCCGTTAATAAAACGTCGCGCGACTTGCAGGGCGATAGCCGGATCTTCATGGAACGAACGATCGCCAATTGCCGCGCTGATGTGACCAATGTCGAGCACCGGCGCGAAACTGATGTCGATATCCATGGCGATCATTTCCGACGCCATCTGCCAGCCCGCCTGCTGCGCCAGTTCACCGGCACTATTGAGATCGTGCAGCGCGGCGAAAGACTGCATGGCCGGCAGTTGCGTGAAGCCGTCGCGGAAACGCTGCACGCGCCCGCCTTCCTGATCCACCGCGACCACCAGACGATGGCGCGACGCGGCGCGAATCTGGCGCACCAGCTCTGCCAGTTGGTCGACATCGTGGAAGTTGCGCGCAAACAGAATCAGTCCGCCTACCAGCGGATGCTGCAGAATCTCGCGTTCTTCGGCGTCCAGCTCATAGCTTTCGACGTCGAGCATCAGCGGTCCAGGCGTGTTCATGGTCATGATTAAAATCCTACGTTAAAGGTCGTGCCAACTGGCCTGCGCCAGCTGTTGTAAGGTGTCATCCTGGCTCTGCTCAGCGCGCAGCTGATACCAGCTGGCCATCAGCAATTGCAGCCACGGCTGCCAGCGCTGTATCTGGCGCGCCAGTTCGTGCTCATCCAACTTCGCGCGCGCGGCGTACTCGGCAATCCACGCTGGACGCGTATCGCCATCAACCGCACAGACCGCCGCCAGCTCCAGCGCCACGTCGCCATCGGCGGCATATTCCCAGTCGATCAGGCGCAAACCGGCAGGCGTAGCAATCAGGTTACCGGCGTGGACATCCATATGCAGCGGTGCCAGGCGCAGCGGCTGCGGTTCGCCCTGCTGTAATAAGCGTTGCAGACGACGCTGCCAGCGCCAGTGACGCTGCTGGCAAAGTTGCCAATAGCGCTGCAGCAGCGGCGCTAATCGTAAACGATAGCCGGTGAGCGGCTGTTGATGCAGGCGCTGCAGCAGCACCACAATCGCCTCCCGCTGCGCGTTAAACTGCGCGGAGCTGAGTACTTCTCCCGGCAACCAGCTTTGCAGCAGCCAGGGATCGCGCCATGCCAGCGGCTGCGGCCCAAGCTCTGCATGCCTGAACTGCTGCAGGATGCGGTATTCGCGCTGGCGATCGACAAATGGGATCGGCTGCGGCGGCGCACGTCGCGCAAGCAACGCACCCTGCGGCATCTGCACACGCACGCTTTGCCCGCTCAGTCCCGGCAGCGCGAAAAAATGACCGGCAGCTTGCGCCGTCGGCCATTGTTGCTGAATCAGGTTTTGCAGCTGAGGATCAGGGTTGAGCAACACCGTTTCCTGACCAGATGATTTCACCGGTTTGCACCAGCATCAGCTGCATTTGCAGCGTTGGAGCTTTCACATCGCCCTGCGCATTGCTGTACAGCACATACTGCGCGTTAACGTTGCGCGCCAGGCCAATCGCTTTACTGCGCGAGTTGAGGCTGTCATCCGGCGATAAGCCCAGCGTCTGCTTGGCCTGCGCCAGCTGTTCCGGAGTGATCAGCGTGAACTTGCCGTTGTTGGCCAGCGCATTCTGAATCGCATCGGTAGCTTTATCGGTTTGCAACGCGCCGTTGGTGCTGTTCTTGATGCGGTCCACCAGCAATACGCTGCCAGGATTCACGCCTGAAGATTGCACCATCTTACCGACTAACGGCTGGACGCTGGCATCCCAGTTAATGGTTTTCAGCTTTGGTGGCTGCGGCACGGTTTCTGGTGGCGGCACCGGCTGCGGCGTCGGTTCAACCGGCTGCGTTGGCGTAGTTGGCTGCGTGGGTTCTACCGGCGCTGGCGTCTGTTGTTTCACCACACAACCGGTGAGCATTAGCGCAAATAACAACGCGCCCGAACGTTTTACACTGCGAATCACAGCTTACTCCTCAAAGATAAAGATAGAGACGCACCTTACTGGCGGTCGGATTGCCCATTTGTGAGGCCACTTCTACACTGCCGTGCGCCGGGACGATTTGGCTCTGCGCCGGCTCTTCCGGCGTGATTTCCAATCCTTTGTCGTCGTACCAATAGAAACGATAGTGCACTTTCACCGGCGTTTCCCGCTGGTTGTACAACACGCTCATGGCACGCTGCTGACCATCTTGTTCGGTCAACTTCGGATCATCGGTAATAATGCCCGCGGATAATACAGACGATTCCATTACCAGCGACTGCGAGGTATTAATCATCGGCTTATCGCTGCTGCAACCGGCAAGGGTCAGCAACAGCAAGCCACTCAGCCATTGACGCATCAATTTGTCCGCCTGAGTTAGAGGGCTAGCATTGGGCCCAGCGGCTGACCGCCGACCAAATGCATATGGATGTGATAAACCTCCTGACCGCCATGACTGTTGCAGTTCATGATCAGACGATAGCCATCTTCGGCAATGCCTTCATCACGGGCAATTTTGGCGGCCACGGTGATCATCCGGCCCAGCGCCTGCTCGTGTGCGGCCTGCACATCGTTGGCGGTGGGAATCAATACGTTGGGGATGATCAGAATATGGGTGGGCGCTTTGGGCGCGATATCACGGAAGGCGGTGACCAGTTCGTCCTGATAAACCACGTCGGCGGGGATCTCGCGACGGATGATTTTACTGAAAATGGTTTCTTCAGCCATGGTGCATTTCCTTAAGCCTGAGTTCAGTCAGGCAGTATGCGTGAGGAATTCCATTTCTTTCAACCTCAGGACCACATTTCCTGTATTAAATGACTGCCTTTAAGCCGTTTTCTCCCTTCGCCACGCATTGTGCTGCAACTCGCATTTCTAACATCTCATTAACTACAAAAATGAAACGCTGTTTTATAAATTAGAGATATCACGCCATTTTCTTTGTGATTTTGCCATCCGCCTGCAAGTCATTGCGAAATCACGAAGGTTTGCACGCTCAAGCCGCTCTACTTTCAATCCAATCCGAGCAAGTTGTACGGAGTGATGAGGGATGTGTTTACCGACTAATTCAAGGAGAACCTGCCATGCGCTCTCGTAAGATTGGCCTGGGCCATTATCTGGCCTATGGGTCCGGGGATTTCCTCGGTGCAGGCACCACGGCGTTAACCGCCGCCTGGCTGCTCTACTTTTACACCACCTTTTGTGGGCTTTCGCCGATTCAGGCGACCTTTATTTTTGCTGCCGCTCGCGTGCTGGATGCGGTAGTGAGCCCGCTAATGGGTTTCCTGACCGACAACTTTGGTTCGACCTGGCTCGGCAAGCGCTTTGGCCGCCGCAAATTCTTCATTCTGCTCGGCATTCCGTGCGTGTTCAGCTACAGCCTGATGTGGGTTGGCGACATGAGTTTCTGGTGGTATCTGCTGACTTATCTGCTGTTCGATATGGTCTACACCATGATTCTGGTGCCCTATGAAACGCTGGTGCCGGAGATGACCGATGATTTCAAACAGAAAACCCGTTTCTCTGGCGCGCGTATTGGTTTGGCGCAGCTGTCGGCCATTCTGGCGGCGTTCCTGCCGGGCGTGCTGATTGGCTGGTTTGGCAAAGATAATCCGATCTCCTTCTTCTACGCCAGCCTGGTGTTCTCGGTGATTTGTGCGCTGGTGTTAACGCTGGTGTGGCTGTTTACCTGGGAGCGCGATCCCAACGATTTCTCTGCCGAATCACGCCGCGCAGAGCAGGAAAAATCACAGCTAACTTTGCTGCAGAGCCTGAAACGCCTCTACACCGAGCTGGCCTCAACGCTGCGCATTCGTATTTTCCGCCAGCATCTTGGCATGTATCTCGGCGGCTATATCGCGCAGGACGTGTTTAACGCGGTGTTTACCTGGTATGTGGTGTTTGTGCTGATGCAAAGCGCGCAGATCGCCTCCGACCTGATGGGCACCATGGCGGTGATGCAGTTTATTGCGGTGATGGCGATGATTCCGCTGTGTATCCGACTAGGACCTGCGCCTGCCTATCGTATGGTGGTGGTGCTGTTTGGTCTGAGCGCCCTCTCCTACGCCGGATTGTGGTACACCGGCATGAACGACAACTTCGCCCTGCTGGTACTGATTTCTGGTCTTGCTGGTCTTGGTCGCGGTGGCATCAACTATGTGCCGTGGAATACTTACACTTATATCGCTGACGTCGATGAAGTGATTACCGGCCAGCGTCGCGAAGGCATTTTTGCCGGCATCATGACGCTGACGCGCAAAGCCTCGCAAGCGGGTGCGGTGATGTTCGTCGGTATCGTGTTGCAGCTGGCGGGCTTCTCCTCCGGCAAGGCCACACAAGTCCCTGCCGTCGGCCATACCATTCTGGCGATCCTCAGCGTGGGCACACTTTGCGTGCTGGCCTGCGGCTTCATTATTTCACTGCGCTTCAAGCTCAACCTGCAAACCCACACGGTGTTGCGCGAAGAGACATTGAAAATGCGCGAAGCCGGACGCGTGGTGCCGGAACGCATTACGCCGCAAGCGCGTGAAGTGGTCGAAATGCTGGCGGGTATGCCGTATGAAAATCTGTGGGGCAATAACAACGTCGGGTATCTCAACCGTCACAAGGCGGCCGCACCGCCGCTGCCGACTCAGCCACGATCTTTACCTTCTCTCTCTACCCTGATTAACGATAGGAATGAACCATGACTGTATTTCCTGTGAAGCACAGCGCGTTACTGCGCCAGCCTGAATATCTGTTGCCACGTACTGAGCTGGTGCAGTTGATTCAGCGGCTAACCCATAATCTGGTGAATATTACCGATCACAGCGGTGAGTTTTTGCTGCGCCTCGATGATGGCCGCGTGATCGATACCAAAGGCTGGGCCGGTTGGGAATGGACACACGGCATCGGCCTGTACGGCATGCTGCACTACTATCAGCAAACCGGCGATCAAGAGACGCTGAAGATCATCGATGACTGGTTCAGCACGCGGCTGGCAGAAGGCACGCCAACCAAGAACGTCAATACTGTTTGTCCGTTCCTGACGCTGGCGTATCGCTATGAAGAGACGCAAAATGCCGCATGGCGGCCGGTGCTGGAGCGTTGGGCTGAATGGGTGATGTATGAGATGCCGCGCACCGAGCAAGGCGGCCTGCAGCACATCGTCTACAACAACGAAAACACCCAGCAGCTGTGGGATGACACCTTGATGATGAGCGTGATGGCGCTGGCGAAGATTGGTCAGCTGCTGAATCGTCCCGAGTTTGTCGAAGAAGCCAGCTATCAGTTCCTGATTCATACCCAATATTTAATGGATCGCCAAACCGGTTTGTGGTTCCACGGCTGGACGTTTGATGGGCGGCACAACTTCGCCAACGCACGTTGGGCGCGCGGCAACAGCTGGCTGACTATCGTTATTCCTGATTTCCTCGAGATGATGAACTGGCCGGAACAGCATGCCACGCGGCGTTTCCTGCAGCAGGTGCTGGAGAGCCAGGTGAAGGCGCTGAGCACCTGTCAGCACAGCAGCGGTTTGTGGCACACCTTGCTCGACGATCCCAACAGCTATCCTGAAGCCTCCGCCACCGCCGGTTTCGCCTATGGCATTCTTAAAGCGGTGCGCAAACACTACCTCTCGCCCGCGTATTTGCCGCTGGCGGAGAAAGCATTGCGTGGCGTGATCGGTAATATCGATGAGGATGGGGAACTGAAGCAGGTGTCGTTCGGAACGGCGATGGGCAGCGATCTGGAGTATTACCGTCAGATACCGCTCACCTCGATGCCGTATGGTCAGGCGATGGCGCTGCTGTGCTTGACGGAGTATTTGCGGGTTTATTTATAGCAAAAAACCCTCGTCTGAGGGTTTAAGAGCTTACGCTGGAAGAGGCGTCAGATCGTAAAGTCGCCATAAACCGTCCCTGGGGCTCGGCCCGCGACATCCTTGTCGCGGGACGCTTTACTCCTCTGCCGCCTCTTCCTGCTATCAACGCATGTGCGTGCTGTTAGAACACACCATTACATGCTGCGGATATAATCATCCATTTCAGTTTTCAGGTTATCGGACTTGGTACCGAAGATCGCCTGAACGCCTGAACCTGCTACTACCACACCACGTGCGCCAAGGCTTTTCAGTTCAGCCTGATCAACCTTGCCGACATCCGCCACGCTCACACGCAGACGCGTGATACAGGCATCAAGGTTAGTGATGTTCTCTTTACCACCAAACGCGGTAACCAGTTTGCCCGCCATTTCGCTGCCGGTTGCGCTGCTCTGCTCCATTGCGGTGTCCTCACGGCCAGGGGTTTTCAGATTCAGTTTTACAATCAGGAAACGGAATACGGTGTAGTAAATCAGGCCGTAGATGATACCTACAATCGGGAACAGCCAGATTTTGCTGCTGTTGCCGCTCAGCACGATAAAGTCGATCAGACCGTGTGAGAAGCTGGTGCCATCACGCATACCCAGCAAGATACAGATTGGGAAGGCCAGGCCCGCCAGAATCGCGTGGATCACATACAGAATCGGCGCCACGAACATGAAAGCGAACTCGATTGGCTCGGTAATACCGGTCAGGAACGAGGTCAGCGCGGCGGAGATCATAATACCGCCCACTTTGGCGCGGTTTTCTGGTTTGGCGGTATGCCAAATCGCAATCGCTGCTGCTGGCAGACCGTACATTTTGAACAGGAAGCCGCCTGACAGTTTGCCTGCCGTTGGGTCGCCCGCCATGTAACGTGGAATATCACCGTGGAAAACCTGACCTGCGGCATTGGTGAACTCACCAATCTGCATCTGGAAAGGTACGTTCCAGATATGGTGCAGACCAAACGGCACCAATGAGCGCTCAATCAGACCGTAAAGGCCAAAGGCGACGACGGGGTTTTGGTACGCTGCCCACTGTGAGAAGTCCTGAATTGCGGTACCGATTGGTGGCCAAATGAATGACAGCACCACACCGGTGAAAATCGCGGCCAGACCAGAGATGATTGGCACAAAGCGCTTGCCGGCAAAGAAGCCGAGATACTCAGGCAGTTTGATGCGGTAGAAGCGGTTAAACATATACGCCGCGATAGAACCGGCGATGATCCCGCCGAGCACACCGGTATCGGCAAGATGCTTGGCCTCGATTTCTCCGGCAGGCATATGCAGTACCAATGGCGCAACCACCGCCATGGTTTTCACCATGATGCCGTAAGCAACCACAGCCGCCAGCGCAGACACGCCGTCGTTATTGGTAAAGCCAAGCGCCACACCGATTGCAAAGATCAGCGGCATATTGGCAAACACCGACCCCCCCGCTTCGGCCATGACGTGGGAAACCACTTCCGGCAGCCAGCTGAAGTTTGCTGAACCAACACCTAACAAAATACCGGCAATCGGCAGAACCGATACCGGCAACATCAGCGATTTACCTACTTTCTGCAGGTTCGCAAATGCGTTCTTGAACATAGAAACTCCTGAGTATGAGTGCAATTTTTTGCGCAGTGCGCATGGCTTGGGGGGAGGATCCTTCGCCGGGGTAACGCTGAGCGTCTTTTGATTTATTACGAAGAGTAAAATAAATCGCTAATTGTTAAATTGACGGCCATCACATTTCGCTAAGTGTGACCCCTTCCTTTCAGTCATTTCTTACTGACTTGCACTAATAAACAGCAATAAATCACTGCACTGCGTCCAGTCAGACGCAGTGCA
Organism: Pantoea sp. CTOTU46764; assembly: GCF_031974595.1. Taxonomy (NCBI): domain Bacteria; kingdom Pseudomonadati; phylum Pseudomonadota; class Gammaproteobacteria; order Enterobacterales; family Erwiniaceae; genus Pantoea; species Pantoea sp. CTOTU46764. The sequence continues at coordinate 33,799 of NZ_DALYOQ010000043.1, forward strand.
GTTGGGTGATTTTTGATTAATTACAGCGTTTGAAATAAAGCGGTTAGCCGCCGAGACGACTCATCGGGATGTGGAACAGGCGGGAGAAGTTTTCAGTGGTGGCAGCGGCGAGGGTATCGATATCCACGCCTTTTAATACCGCCATATAATCTGCCACATCACGCGTAAACGCTGGCTGATTCTCTTTGCCACGGTGCGGTACCGGCGCCAGATACGGCGAATCGGTTTCTACCAGCATGCGATCAAGCGGCACATAGCGCGCCGCATCGCGAATTTGTTCGGCGTTGCGGAAAGTCAGAATGCCTGAGAAAGAGATATAAAAACCGAGATCCAGCAGTTTCGCTGCGGTTTCTTTATCTTCGGTAAAACAGTGCAGCACGCCGCCGCACTTCTCCACCTGCTCTTCGCGCAGAATCGCCAACGTGTCTTCACGCGCATCACGCGTGTGCACAATGATCGGTTTATTCAGTGCGATACCAGTGCGAATGTGCTCACGAAACGAGGCTTGCTGCTGCGCTTTGGTTTCCTGCTGATAGAAGTAATCCAACCCGGTTTCGCCCAGCGCCACTACGCGATCCTCGGCAGCC
>NZ_DALYOQ010000043.1:34395-36416 GCF_031974595.1 Pantoea sp. CTOTU46764
TCGACGTCGTACGGCGCTTCCTGATTGAGCGGATGCACGCCACAGGCCAGCGCGACATTTTCACGATCGCCTACTAGCTGTTTGATTTTGTAGTAATCCGGCAAGGTGGTGGCAATTGCCAGCATAAACTTCACATCGCGCGCCGCCGCTTTGGCGATGACATCATCCAGATCGCGATGGTGTTTTTCATAATCGAGGCCATCAAGATGGCAGTGGGAATCGACAATAAACATAGAGCTCTCTTTTCGCTTAGCCGACCGTTGCCGGAGTCAGTAAACGTCCCCAGGCGAGTAAACGATCGGTCAACATTAATTCTCGGTTGAGTGCGGCGACATGTAACAGCTGTTCGCGGCACTGCATCCATTGCTGTGCGCTGCTATTGAGCGCACTGCTATTCATTCTTTGCGCCAACTGCGTGACCACATCCGGACGATCGCCGTTGCTCAGCCACTGACTGGCGCCCTGTTGCACTTTCATCGCATCCACCAGCAGCGAAATCAGCCAGCTGAGGCGTTCGGCCACATCTTCGCTGTTCAGCGCAGGTAACAGCTGCAGCACATCGCCGTTAAGCGCTTTGATCAGCGTTTCGCACAGCGTTTCACGCGCCTGCCAGCGCTCCGGCTGCAGCAGCGTCAAGGCAGCAGCGGGTGCGCCATTACTCAAACGCAAGGCGGCGCGCAGCTTCTCTTGCGGCTGCGGTTGCTGCTTCTGCAGCCATTGCAGGCTATGTGCTTCTTCTGGCGGCGAGAGATGCCACGTCATGCAGCGACTGCGCAGCGTCGCCAGCAGGCGCGAAGGTTCGCGCACGCTGAGGAAAAACCAGCAATTCGCCGGCGGCTCTTCCAGCGTCTTCAATAGTGCGTTGGCGGCAGCTTCCGTGAGCTGCGCCGCATCGGGCAACCAAACGATTTTTGCGCCGCCCTGCTGGGCGAAGTGATACAGCTTTTCAGTGACGTCGCGCACCGCATCAATACCGAGTGAGGATTTCTCCTTTTCGGCTTCAAGGCGATACCAATCCGGGTGCGTGTGCGCCTGCATCAACTGGCAGCCGTGGCAGTGGCCGCAACTTTTCAAGCCTTCCGGCTGCAAGCACATCAACCAACGACTTACGCCCCAGATCAACGCATCGTCACCCATGCCCTCAATGCCCTGCACCAGCAAGGCGTGATGCGCCTGGCCGCTTTGATGGCGGGCGATGATTTGTCGATAAGGCTGGTTCAGCCACGGATACCAGTTCATGCGGATTGGCCTGCCAACCAGCTACGCAAGGCACCTTGAAGTGACAATGTCACGTCTGCAATATTTTGCGTCGCATCAATGGTCAGGATTGAGGGATCCTGAGCGGCCAAAGCCAGATAGCGTTCACGCGTGCGCTCGAAAAATCGCAATGATTCCTGCTCGATGCGATCCAACTCACCGCGTGCGCGGGCGCGTTGCAGGCCAATTTCTGGCGTTACGTCGAGATAGAGAGTGAGATCGGGACGGAAATCGCCCAGCACCGCATCGCGCAGCGTGGTCATCAACTGCGCATCCAGACCGCGTCCACCGCCCTGATAGGCTTGCGAAGAGAGATCGTGACGATCGCCGATTACCCAGGCACCGCGTGCCAGCGCCGGTTTGATCACGTTCTCTACCAGCTGCACGCGTGCCGCGTACAGCATTAGCAGCTCAGCTTTATTGGTCACCTGCTCGCCATCAATGCCCTGCTTGACCAACACGCGCAATTGTTCTGCCAGCGGCGTACCGCCCGGCTCGCGCGTGAAGACGACATCATGAATGCCGTGCTCATGCAGCACAGCAACCAGCGCATCACGCGCAGTGGTTTTGCCTGCACCTTCCAGGCCTTCAATGACGATAAACTTACTTTTCATTTTTTTCCTTCATTGCCAGCCGGTAAACCTGTACCGCTTTGTTGTGGCTGGCCAGATTGGTGGTAAAGGTGTGTCCACCTTTGCCATCCGCGACAAAATAGAGGTAATTGGTTTTTTCCGGATGTGCAGCCGCTTCCAGTGAAGCACGGC
>NZ_DALYOQ010000043.1:36426-38214 GCF_031974595.1 Pantoea sp. CTOTU46764
CTCGGGATGGGCCGCTGCCTGCAATGAGGCTTTGCCCGGCATCGCGATCGGTCCCGGCGGCAAACCGCTAATGGTGTAGGTATTGTAGTCGGTTGGCGTTTCCAGATTTTTACGGGTTAGCGTGCCGGTGTAGCTGTCGCCCATACCGTAAATCACCGTGGGATCGGTTTGCAGTTTCATCCCGGTACGCAGGCGATTGATAAACACCGACGCCACGCGCGCGCGCTCTTCGCTCACGCCAGTCTCTTTCTCAATGATCGACGCCATGGTGACCATGTCCTGCTCTTTCTTGTAAGGCAGATTCTCCATGCGTCCCTGCCAAATCTCATCAACCAGCTTGTTCATGCGCGCATGGGCACGTTCCAGTAGCGCCACATCGCTGGTATTGGCGGTGTAGAGATACGTATCAGGGTAGAAGCTGCCTTCCAGTTGGCTGACATCGAGTTTGAGCGCAGCGGCAACGGTGGCAAATTGATCGTCGGTCAGCGTGTGTTTCAGGTATGGCGCTTTGCGTAGCTCGGCTAACCACTCGGTAAGACGCGAACCTTCAATAAAGCGCACCGGGAACTGCGCTTCTTTACCGCTTGCCAGCAATTGCAGCAACTGTCGCACCGTCATGCCGGTTTCCAGGCGATAGGTACCGGCTTTGAAACGCGCCAGTTCCGGTTCAAGCTTCAGTAACGGGCCAAACCAGATGCTTTGCGGAATGATGTGCTGACTTTCCAGTTGCGCTTCCAGTACCACGCGACCGCTGCCAGCGGGCAAGGTGTAAATGGTTTCCTGCTGCAGTGTTAAGGGCGTCTCGGCTAAACGTTCAATCTGCCAATAGCTAAAGGCGGCGGCGAGTCCTGCGACTACCACAACGCCTGCGAGAATTTTTTTCATTCGAGTCATGATGCTTCCATCGTCGGGCAACTGGCGCGCAGTTGCTGATACAGCGAGCGTGCGCTAAACGAAACGTCGTCAATTTGTCGCACGGGTAAAACGGGCATCAGGGCGTTGCACATCACCACTTCATCGGCGTTCAACACATCGTCCCTGCTGCCATCAATCAGCTGACAAGTCTGGCCATTCGCGGCCATCTGCGCCATCAGATAACGACGCATAATGCCATCCACGCCAGCCTGCTCAAGCCGCGGCGTAAAGACGATATTGCCTTTGCGCCAGAATAAATTGGCCGCACAGCATTCCACCACCGTCCCGTTAGTGTCAAGCACCAGCGCCTCGTCGCCGCCCGTCTGGTCAAGATGCTGGCGAATTAACACCTGTTCAAGGCGATTCAGGTGCTTTACGCCGGCCAGCAACGGATTGCGCGCCAGACGTATTGGGCTGGTGTGGAGCAAGGCGCCCTGCTGTTGCAGCGTGGCGTAATGCTGTGGCCACGGCGAGAGCGAAAGGATGCGCGTCGGTGTTTGGCAGCCTGCGCGGCTATAACCGCGTCCGCCTGCGCCCGGTGTCAAAATCACTTTCAGCACAGCCTGTGCCTGGCCCGCAGCGGCGTGATGCATTTCTGCGGCGAGTTGAGCTAGATCAGGCGCATCCATCAATAACCGTGCGCAGCCCTCTTTCAACCGCTGCAGATGTGCATCCAGCATCATAACCTGGCCGTTGATCACCGCAGCGGTGGTAAAACAGCCATCACCAAATTGCACTGCGCGATCGCGTGCTGAAAGTTCGGTTTGCGCTATGCCGTTTATCCACATGTTAGCCGCCTTGATTACCCCGGAAGAATATATAAAAAAGGCCCGCATTGCGGGCCTCTGTATGGCTGAGGAGCGATTAAACCTT